>CAUONQ010000024.1:0-9540 GCA_963456995.1 uncultured Campylobacter sp.
TCTTTTTTCTATTTAAATTTAGTTTCTCTTTTGAACTTTCGCTTTGCCCTTGTCTTTGCCGCTTTGAGGCTGGGCTTGCGGACGCTCGATGATGCGGATATTAGCGTTTGAGCGGAGTCTGTCGTTAAACTCGGCGACCGCCTTTTTGCGCTCGGAGGTTACGTAGCCCTCGATCGCCTTGTCTTGCACACTGTCAAAATCAAGCGTGCGAAGTCCCTTTTTGTCGTTTACGTAAAACATCTCGTAGCCGTTGCGTGTAGGAATGATCGGCGAAAATTTGCCCTGCTCGACATTCGTGACGATGTATTTTAGCCCCTCGTCCATTTGATTGGCCTTGAGGGTTCCCTTCATCACATACACGTCGCTCGGACGGAGCTTTGGATTTGTGCGGATCTTATCGAGCGGAGCTTGCGATTTTGCGATGTAGCGGGTGAGCGTGATGCTATCGAAGGTTGTAAATAATGAACTATTTTGGCTGTAAAATTTTTTAACATTTTCGGGGGTCGTGCGGTGCTGTACGTCTGCGAATATCGAGCCATAGAGCTTTTCTTCAAGCAGTGTGCGGCGGATATTTGCTTTAAAGTCATCGTAGTTCATGCCTTGCTTTTGCACGGCGGTTTTGAGCTGGTCTAAGCTAAGCTTATTTTGATCGGCGATTGCTTTGAGTCTCGCGTCGATCTCCGCGTCATTTACCGCGATACCGCGACGTTTAATCTCGGATTGTTGCAGCTTTTGCCCGATTAAAATTTCCATCGCAGCTTGCGGCGAAGCACCCGTTAGTTTTTGAACTTTGGCTAGTTCGTAGCCGGTGATCGGCTCATTATCTACCACGGCGATGACGCCGTTTACTACTTCGGCATTTGCACAAACGGCACATATCATTGCGGAAAAAAGCAGTTTCTTTATCATTTTTAACCTTTATTTAGTCTTTTTGCTTTATAATTACAAGATCGCGATTATAACATTAAATGGTAATTTTTGCAAAGGAATTTTATGATAGTAACTCGTTTTGCGCCGAGTCCTACGGGATATTTACATATCGGCGGACTTAGAACGGCGCTTTTTAGCTACCTCTACGCTAGAGCAAACGGCGGCAAATTCCTGCTGCGTATCGAGGATACCGATCTGAAGCGCAATTCGCAGGAGGCTGCTAAGGCGATCGAGGAAGCCTTTAAGTGGTGCAATCTGGACTATGATGGACAGATCGTGTACCAAAGCTCGCGCTTTGATCTTTACAAACAATATGTCCAAAAGCTGCTAGATGAGGGCAAGGCATACAGATGCTATATGAGTAAGGACGAGCTGGATGAGCTGCGCGCGCAGCAGGAAGCTCGCAAAGAGCGCCCGCGCTACGATAACCGCTATCGCGACTTTACCGGTACGCCGCCTGCTGGGATCGAGCCTGTAGTGCGTATAAAAGCCCCGCTTGGCGGCACGATAGAATTTAATGACGGCATCAAGGGCGAGATAAAATTTAACGCCGCCGATATTCTGGACGATTTCATCATCGCGCGCTCCGACGGCACGCCTACGTATAACTTCACGGTCGTGATCGACGACGCGCTGATGGGTGTCACGGACGTGATCCGCGGCGACGATCATCTAAGCAACACCCCGAAGCAGATTGTGCTGTATAACGCGCTAGGCTTTAAAATCCCGAAATTTTATCATGTCGCGATGATCAACGGCACCGACGGTAGCAAGCTAAGTAAGCGTCACGGCGCTACCGACGTGATGGAGTACAAGCGCATGGGCTATCTGCCGCAAGCTCTGCTAAATTTTTTAGTACGCCTGGGCTGGAGCCACGGGGATGATGAAATTTTTAGCATGGAGGAGATGAAGCGATACTTTGATCCTAACCATATCAGCAAGAGCGCTAGCACCTTCAATCAAACCAAGCTCGAGTGGCTAAATGCGCATTATATTAAAAGCTCTGACGACGACGAGCTTGTCTTGCAGCTTGTGGAATTCGGCGTCGATATCCGCTCGCACGCGAAAAAACATCTCATCGCCCAGCAGTACAAACAGCGTGCAAAGACGCTAGTGGAGATGGCCGAGGGCATTAAGATTCTTCTAAACCGCCCGAGCTGCTATGACGAGAAGGCGTATAAGAAATTTGTAACCGAAAGTTCGCTAAGCTTACTCGCAAAATTTTCGGATATTCTAAGCGCAAATTTAAATGCAAAGGAGTGCGAGGAGGAGACGATGAAATTTTTGGACGCAAACGGCGTCAAGCTAAAGGATCTTGCTCAGCCACTGCGCGTTGCGATCACGGGAGGAAGCGTTAGTCCGTCGATTTTTGAAATTTGTGAAATTTTAGGAAGCGACGAAGTTAAAACGAGAATTTCAAATTTAATCAAAAAAGGATTATAAATGGCTAAAGTAAACGTTGAAGCGGCTTTGAAATACCACATAGGCGGTAAAATCGGAACGAATGTAAAAACCCCGTGCGCTACGGCGGAGGATTTGGCGCTTGCATATACGCCGGGCGTCGCGGAGCCTTGCAAGGTGATCGAAAAAGATCACGAGGCTGCGTTTAAATACACGAATAAAGCCAATCTCGTAGCCGTCATCACTAACGGCACGGCGGTTTTGGGCCTCGGAGATATCGGCGCAATCGCCGGAAAGCCCGTAATGGAGGGCAAGGCGGTTTTGTTTAAAAAATTCGGCGGCGTCGATGCGTTTGACATCGAGATCGATGAAAAAGATCCTAAAAAGATAATTGAAATTTGCAAAGCACTTGCGCCTACGTTCGGCGGTATAAATTTAGAGGATATCAAAGCTCCCGAGTGCTTCAAGATCGAGCGCGAGCTACAAAAAGCCGTCGATATTCCCGTCATGCACGACGATCAACACGGCACCGCGATGATTACGGGCGCAGGGCTAATCAACGCAGCTCTTATCAGCGGCAAAAAGATCGAGGATATGAAGATCGTAGTCAGCGGCTCGGGCGCTGCAGGCATAGCGTGTGCAAAGATGTATCGTAATTTAGGCGCCAAACATATCATAATGCTCGATTCCAAAGGGGTGATCCACAAGGGCCGCACCGATCTTACGGAGCAAAAGAAAGAATTTGCCCTAGACACTGCAGATCGCACGCTAGAGGATGCGATGAAAGGCGCGGATATGTTTTTAGGACTTAGTAAGCCGGGCGTTTTAACCAAAGAGATGGTAAAGACTATGGCGCCGCATCCAATCATTTTTGCGCTTGCAAATCCGGTACCGGAAATTTATCCAAGCGAGGTCGAGGAAGTAAGAAGCGATGCGATCGTAGGTACCGGCAGAAGCGATTTTGCAAATCAGATCAATAACGTTTTGGGCTTTCCGTATATCTTCCGCGGCGCGCTTGACGTAAGAGCCAAAAAGATCACCGAAAATATGAAAATTGCTGCTGCTCGCGCGATGGCGGATCTTGCTCGCGAAGAGGTTCCTGCAGAAATCCGCAAGATGCTGGGCAAGGATAACTTAAAATTCGGCAAAGACTACGTGATCCCAAATCCTTTCGATCCGCGCGTATTTGCCGTGATCTCGACGGCGGTTGCAAAAGCTGCGGTAGATGACGGCGTCGCTCGCGTCAAAGAGTTCGACGCTGCGGCTTATAAAAAAAGCCTAGAAGCCAAAAAGCTATGATTTTTTGCTCTAACACGAGGCGAGATTAAATTTTAAGAGGCGTAAATGAAAGATTTGGCTTTACTTACCGATTTTTATCAGCTTAGTATGATGCAGGGTTATTTTTTTACAAAGCCCGATCAGACGGCGGTTTTTGATGTTTTTTATCGCAAAAACCCAAGCGGCGGCGGTTACGCGATATTTTGCGGCTTAAACGAGGTCGTGGATTATATCGAAAACTTAAAATTTAGTGATGACGACATCGCATATCTAAAAAGTCTAAATTTCTTTAAGCCGGAATTCTTGGAATTTCTAAGAAGCTTTAAATTTAGCGGCGAAATTTACGCCATGGATGAGGGGCAGATCGTATTTCCGCACGAGCCGCTAATTCGCGTCAAGGCAAATATCATGGAAGCGCAGCTCATCGAGACTGCGATCCTAAATACTATAAATTTTCAAACTCTCATCGCTACGAAAAGCTCGCGCATCAATTTTAGCGCCAAGGGTGATTCGGTGATGGAGTTTGGCTTGCGCCGCGCTCAGGGGCAAAGCGCCGGTATCTACGGCGCAAAAGCTGCGATTATAGGCGGCTGCAGCGCCACGTCAAACGTACTTGCCGCAAAGAAATTCGGCGTGCCCGCGATCGGTACCCACTCGCACTCGTGGATTCAGAGCTTTGATAGCGAGCTGGAGGCGTTTCGCGCCTACGCTAAAATTTATCCGAACAGCACGCTTTTGCTCGTCGATACCTACGATACTCTCGCAAGCGGCGTGCCGAATGCGATTACGATTTTTAAGGAGCTGCGCGCGAGCGGTCATGAGCCGCTTGGAATCCGCATAGATTCGGGCGATCTGGAGTATCTAACCAAGCAGGCGCGTAAGATGCTCGATGCGGCGGGCTTTGAGAACACAAAGATCACCGCATCTAACGATCTGGACGAATACGCGATCGATCAGCTTAAGCTTTTCGACGCTAAAATCGATAGCTGGGGGATCGGCACGAGGCTTATTACTGGCGGAGATAGTTCAAGTCTAGGCGGCGTGTATAAGCTAAGCGGTATCGAAAAAGATGGCGAGATCATAGCTAAGATCAAAATTTCAAACGATCCGCGCAAGATCAACAATCCCGGCTATAAGCAGGTCTTTAGACTCTATGACAAAGATAACGGCATGGCACTTGCCGATCTGATCGCGCTTGATGGAGAGAGCATAGATGAGAGCGCACCGCTTGAAATTTTCCACCCGCTTTACACCTACAAGCGTAAAATTTTAACGAATTTCAGCGCGCATAAGCTCTTACGTCCCGTTTTTAAGGAGGGCAAATTCGTAGGCGTGCGCCGCACGGTAAGCGAGATCGCGCGTTTTAGCAAGGAGCAAAAGAGCAAATTTTGGCTCGAGCACCTTCGCAACGTCCATCCGCAAAGCTACAAAGTAGATCTCTCTCAAAAGCTTTGGGATATCCGAAAATCACTCATCAACGAGTGTAACCTAAATTTAAAGGAGAAATATGTTTAAAGTTCTATCGTGCGCCGCTTTGGCGTTAGTTTTGCTAGGATGCGGCTCAAACCAGCTCCGCCAATCCCCGGATAGCGCTATGAATAAGCAAGCACAGAGCGAAAAAACCATAACTCAAGAGAACGCAAAGACCTTCTATTTCGTCGATGACAAGGGCAAAAAACTTTCGCTTAGCTCAAACGACGATTTCAATACCGCCGTGTTAAAGGACGATAGCGGCAAAAGCTACGATCTTAAGCGCGACCGCGCCGCCGACGGCATCTATATGGAGAACAAGGACGGAGTGAGCATCCACTTCAAAAAAGGTGAGGGTATAGTGGAGTTTAGCAAATACAAATCCATCCCGATCACCGAGGTCAAATAAATCCTGGAATTTTTTGGTTAAATTCCGATTTAGCGCCGGAATTTGACCTCTTTTCCTGCGCTAAATTCGGAGAAAGTTATGTTATTAGGCAAAATCGATTATCTAAATTTGCTCCCATTTCACGTATTTTTAAAATCACTTCCGCTGCCGTCTTATGTTAAAAAATCGATAGAATTTAAAAAAGGGGTACCGAGCAAACTCTGCGCCGATCTTTATTATAGGCGCATAGATGCTGCGGTAATCTCCAGCATCGAAAGCCGCCGCGCAAAATACCGCAAACTGCCTCTAGGAATCGTCGCAAAGCGCGAAGTGCTAAGCGTACTCGTGCGCAAAAACTCGGCGCCCAGGCTTGATCCCGCGTCGATGAGCTCAAATATGTTAGCCCGCGTGCTGGATCTTAGCGGCGAGGTGCTAATCGGAGATAATGCTCTAAAGGCTCTGCTTTCGCAGGGCAGGGATAAATTCTACGATCTTGGCGAAATTTGGCAGCAACGCACGGGCTTGCCCTTCGTTTTCGGGCGGCTGTGCTGCGTGAAAAACGATAAGGCTTACGCGCGCCTAGCGACGAAATTTTTACGTTCGCGCATTAAAATTCCAAGATATATCCTGCAAAGCTACGCCCTTTCGCGCGGCATAAAAGAGCGTGAAATTTTAAATTATCTGAAATTTATAGGCTATGAGATCGGCTTTCGCGAGGAGCTGGCGCTGAAAAAATTTATCGCTAAAGCCAAAAAATTAAAATTTAATCCGGTTCAAAAGGAGGAACTATGAAATCTTACATCGACGGCTTGCTGCTAAATTTAAAGCGTGCCAATCCCGGTCAGGAGGTCTTTATCCAGGCATCGACCGAAATTTTATACTCGCTCATACCGCTTCTAAAGCGCGATGAGAGGTATGTGAAAAATAAAATTTTAGAGCGCATTTTGGCACCCGAGCGCACGATGATGTTTCGCGTCGTCTATATGAGCGACGACGGCGAGCCCTGCGTGCATACGGGATATCGCATAGAGTTCAACTCCGCTCTGGGCCCTTACAAAGGCGGTCTGCGCTTTCATCCGAGTGTAAATTTGGGCGTTTTAAAATTTTTAGGGTTTGAGCAAATTTTTAAAAATTCCCTCACGGGTCTTAATATCGGCGGCGCAAAAGGCGGTGCAAATTTCGATCCCAAGGGAAAGAGCGACGGCGAGATTATGAGATTTTGTCAAGCTTTTATGTTAGAACTTCACCGCCTAATCAGCTCCAATACCGACGTGCCTGCGGGCGACATCGGCGTGGGCGGTCGCGAGATCGGCTATATGTACGGCGCGTATAAAAAGCTCACCCGCAGATTTGACGGCGCGCTTACGGGCAAGGGGCTAAGTTGGGGCGGCAGCCTTGCGCGCACTGAAGCTACGGGCTACGGCTCGGTCTATTTTGCAAACGAGATGCTCGCTACCAGAGGCGATTCGCTGCACGGCAAAATTTGCACGATCTCGGGCGCCGGCAACGTCGCGATCTACACCGCCGAAAAGCTCTATCAGATGCAGGCTAAGCCCGTCACCGTGAGCGATTCTACGGGCTTTATCTATGATGCCGAGGGAATCGACGTGGCGCTTCTTAAAAAGCTAAAAGAGCAGCTGCGCGTGGGGCTTTGCGAATATATCAAAGAGCGTCCTAACGCAAAATTTATCCCCGTAAGCGCCTATCCCGCAGGCCGCAACGGCGTGTGGAGCGTGCCGTGCGACGCCGCGTTTCCGAGCGCTACGCAAAACGAGCTTAATCTGCAAGACGTAAAGACTCTCTATGCCAACGGATGTCGCATGGTTTGCGAGGGCGCGAATATGCCAAGCACGCTTGAGGCGATCGATTTTATGCTCGCGCAAAAAGACTTTCTTTTCGGCCCTGCGAAAGCGGCGAATGCTGGCGGCGTAGCTACGAGCGGGCTTGAGATGGCGCAAAACGCGCAGATGGCGTCGTGGAGCTTCGAGGAGGTCGATAGTAAGCTGCGCGAGATCATGCGCCACATATTTCGCACCAGCTACGAGACCTCGAAGGAATTCGGCGCGGAAGGTAATCTCGTGCTAGGCTCAAACATCGCGGGCTTTCGCCGCGTAGCCGATGCGATGCTGGATCAAGGCCTGGTTTAAGCTTAACTCGCTTTATTTTGTCAAAAGCGGCAGCTCGCTTTTAAATTTAAACTCTTTAAATTTGCGGCGAGCTTTTGGTTGTTTTGATAAAATTTCAATCGTTTATGCTGAGGATATGCGCACTTCTCGACATAATTCACTTTGTATGTCTTGTATTGGTATCTGGCGCGCTGCATAAATTTAAAAGTGTCAAGCAGTGCGGTTTTAAAATTTTTAGCTTGTCGTAGCACTGTTTTTAAAATTTAGCCGTAAGTACGACAAAACCCGCCGCCAAATTTCATCTTTAAATTTAACGGGTAAATTTTACCCGTTAAATTTAGCTTTGAAATTTGACGTTTAAAATTTAACTCGAAGCCGCTTTCAAATTTAGCTTAAAATTTTATCTCAGCTCGCCCGCGCAGCGCGAAAATTTAAACCGAGCACGGGCTGAGCGTTTACCGCATTTTGGCATAATGGCGCAAATTTTATCCAAAGGTTGCAATATGAAAAAATTTATGATTTTGCTCGCCGCTGCGGCTCTGTCGCTTGCGCATGCGGACGTGACGGATATCCTAAAGCAGGGCGCGGACGCGCTCGGTGTGACTCAGAGCGGAAACTACAAGGATCTGCTCGCTTCCGCCGCAAACCGCGCCACAAGCGAGCTCGCCAAGGGCTACATCCACAGTAAGACCGCTAGAATTGAGCTTCCTCCTTCGCTGAAAGCTGCTGCGAAGCTTGCGAGAAAGGTAGGCGGCGATAAATGGGAGCAGCAGCTCGTCGTGAGCATGAACGATGCCGCTACCAAGGCGGTGAGCGGCGCGAGCAAGATATTTTTGCAAGATCTGAAATCGATGAGCGATGCCGACGTTAAAAAGCTCATCGGCGGCGGCGACACCGCGCTTAGCGAGTATTTGCAGAGTAAATCGGGCGCGAAGCTGCGGGCGGTTTTCAAACCGATCGTAAGCGACATGATGAGCGAAAACAGCTTCGCGACGGCGTATAACGGGCTAAATTCCTTCGCGCAAAGCAAGATTGCGGGCAATGAAGCGGTGCAAAACATCGCGCGCGGGCTGGGTGCGAGCGAGTATCTGCCTAAGCAGGGCGAGGATTTGAACGATTACATTACGCAAAAGACGCTGGACGGGCTATTTGCGGTAATGAGGGAAAAAGAAAGCGCGCTTCGCAGCAGCGCCGTCAGCAAAGGTGCAGGGATTTTGGGTAAGGTGCTTCAATAAAGCTCGCGGCGAAGGCTGCATAAATTTCGTCGCATAGCTGCTTATAATTGCTTTGCGCCGTAAGCTTGTGTAGCCTAAAGCTGTGCTCAAAGTGCCCGCTCGCGCGAAGCAACTGCTTGCGCCAAAGCGGGCGCGCGGCGGAATTTAGAGGTTCGTTTGTCGCGCGTTTGCGGTAGGTTTGCTTTAGACGATAATCTTAGCGCGGAGTTTAATCCGCGAAATTTGAAACTGTAAAATTTAGAAATTTAGCAAGACGCAAAGGATTTGGAATTTTAAAATTTCACGCGGAGCCTTAGAATTTTACGCGGTGTTTAGGTGCGCGCATAAATTAGCGCCTACGTCTGAGATTTTACAAAGCGGCGGAGTATCGGGATAGCAGAGCGGTAACAGATAAGCGCGTAAGAGTAAAGCAAAAAGCTATTTTATAAATTTCACCTCTTTTTAAATTTACGCTTTTTACGCTTTGAAGTTTTAGTGCTTTGATCGGAAGCGTTTCTTTGCTGATACACGCCGTCATTTTTATACTCCGTTAGCTTTTTGCCGCAGTATGAGCAAATTTGATCGGTATCTTTGACGTCCTCGTACGGGTAAAATTTAAAGCAGTCCTTGCACCACATATATTGCGGATATCTTTTTATGCTCTTTTCAGGATGGAGGGCGAGGTAAAAAAACGAGATACTATAAGTAAAACCAAAAATCCCGAGATAAGAAA
>CAUONQ010000025.1:0-9498 GCA_963456995.1 uncultured Campylobacter sp.
TTGGACGTAGAGGAATATAAAATCGCCCTCTTGCATTATGAGTTTGCGATCCTCGAAAGCAAAATCAAGCCCGAAGATGGTTTTGAAAATTTTAAGCGTATCGTCGGCTATGCGGCCTTTTGGTAGGGCTATGGTTATCATGCGAGCCCCTTTTTTGCGATCAAGCTCACCATCGATTTAAAGATCAGATCCTTTTCGTAGATCGAGTTGCGAAAATACCGCATCAGATAGGCTCCGTCGCCGCCCGTGCAGTAAATTTTATTATTGCCCGCGATGTTTTCGATCGTAAGCACTATCGGCTTTAAAATCCCGTAGTTTACGGCACTTGCGGTCTTTTGCGGCAGCGGATCCAGATCGATATTGGTTGAAAGCGTCACGTCCAGCACCGGCGCGATGCTTGCGAACGACTTTAAAAGCGTGCTAATGCCTGGCATTATAAATCCGCCTAGATGCGAGCTTTTAAACATCAAATCCACGGTGATCGCGCTGCCAGCATCGACGACGACGCCGGTGTTTACGGCCGAGCACGCCGCTATGCGGTCGATCCCAAGCCCGCGGTAGGCGGTTTTTAGCTCAAAGTGCGACGCCAGATCGACAAACAGAGGGTTTTTCAGCTTTTTTTTCACGCTATCATTGACGCTAATGAAAAAAATTCGCTCCTTCGGCTCATACCGCATAAACTCCGCTACGGGCATACTTTGCGTTACGCCGCCTTTATAAAATTTAACCCTGGAATTTCCTATGTCACACAAAAGCATAGAGGCTAAATCCGTTTTCTTTTAAAAATTTTGCGCTTTTAGAGCACATTTGCGAGTTGTAAAACAGCACTCGCTTTTTGACGACCTTGCCGAGACTTGTGCTAATGTCGTTTGCTAGCGATAGCAGAAATTCCGCATCGCGCATCACAAAGCGAGATTTTGCGTCGCGCATAAACAAAAGCACATTGTAGCTTTTCAGATCCACGCCGAAATACGCGCTGTATGATCGCGAGCGCGTGAAGTTAGCGATATCTAGCGTTTGGAATTTTTGAAGCAAAATCCCTTCGCGAACGCAAAGTTTTGAAATTTTATCTAGCATCAAAATTTAAAATTTTATCGTCGTAGTAAAACGAGCTGCCTGCGATAAAGGACTTATCATCGAGTTCGCCATTTAGCTCGTAGATCGCTTGTCCCTCTAAATTTTCGTCCACGCGGATGACGTAGCCGTTGCGCTCGATGATATACAAATAGCCGCCGCTAAGCAGCGCACCGCTAAATTGCGCGAAGGTGAATTTGCGCGATTTGATCAAATTTAGCCCGCGATCGAGTAGCTCGACTCTGCCGTCTTTTAAGAAAAGATAAATTCTATCGCCGCTAAAAATCACGTCTTTGATGTCTACGTTATGGTTTTTATTGCCCGCAGGACTTACCAGCATTAGCCTAGTGGCGGTCACAGCATAAAGGTTATCGCCCTTGTTTTCTAAGGCGATAATGTTGTTAAAAAACGGCTGGTTGCTCACGACGAAATCGCGTGCCGAGCGCCCGCCTACGTTTTCTGCGATGCTGACTAGTCCGTCTAGCGCAGGATAAGCGATAAGTTGGTTGATAAATAGCGGTGACGCCACGCGTGAATCGATTGCGAATGCATCGCCTACTTTATGATCGAGTACCACTGCGCCCGAGCTTAGCTTGATAAGCATAATCGAATCATCACTCATCACTAAAGCCAAATCATCGCCGCGTATATTTGCACTTAGCGCTTGTCTGCCGAGGGCTTTTTCAAATTTTACGGCACCTGTGCCACTAACTACTTTAAGCGTGCCATTGATGTCAGTTACGACGAAATTTCCATCATATTCGCCTAAAAATTTCTCACTTTTTAGGACTTTGAAATTTTTCACCAATCCGTTTTTAGAGATAACTTCGCCGTCTTTTAGCGTAGCACCATCTTTACTAACCGCTACGATTTCCGACGGCAGCGAGCCGTTAAATTTCATATCGCCTGTGATGTTTTCGTCGCTAGGTTCGAAATACTGGCGCTTCGTCGAGCAGCCTAAAAATAAAAACGATAGTAAAAGCGTAAATATCAGCGTTTTTTTCATTATTTATTGCCTCCATAGTGTTTCAAAGCAAGTGCGATTTGACGAACTGGCGAGTTGAGTGGAATTTTATCTAGCTCTGCGTGAGCTTGCTCGATTTTGCCTTCTTTTAGTAGGTCGTAGCCTTTGAGCAAAGAATCGTAATCGGCGAGTAGCACCCCGCCTTGTTTGCCGTTTTGTAGATTTATTATCTCTTTTAGCATAACATCGATGCCTTGGGTATTTTCTAGCGCCGCTCGCTCGTCTGCAGAGCCGTTTTGCAAAATATAAAGAGCGTATAGATTTATATCTTTTTGCTTAAGCTCGGCTAGCTTAGTGTCGTCGCGCTTGTTAAGCAGCTCGTCATAGATCGCATTAGCACTTGCTATGCGGCGATCACTTAGAAATTCATTTGCGTAATATCCGATAAATGCTACGATCAAAACCGCAGCCAAAAATATCAGCGGCTTTTTGTATTTTTTTACGAAAATTTCACTTTTTATGACGCTTTCTAGAAACTGCTCTTCTGTGCCAATCTCTTTTTTCACGCCTTCGATGTCGTCTTTTAAAGCCAAAATTTAGTCCTTTATTTGAGAAAATCGGCGTAATTGTAGCATAAAAAATTTTAAATACCGCCTAAGATAAAGAATTTTTATGATATAATGTCGCATTTATCAGAAAAAGGAAAGTTATGATAATAGACGATACCTTGCTAAGCAAGCTGGAAAGGCTATCTGCTCTTAAAATTCCAGATGCTAAGCGAGAAGAATTTAAAGGGCAATTAAATAATATCGTAGATTTTGTAGAAATTCTAAATGAGCTGGATTTACAAAGCGGCGAGGCGGCTATCACTACATTAAAAGGCGGTACTCCGTTTCGCAAAGATATTCCACGCAAAAGCGACGTCGCAGAAAGCGTCTTAAAGCATGCTCCGCAGTCCGAAGGCGGCTACTTCGTAGTACCGAAAATCATAGATTGAAAGGAATTTTATGGAAGAAGTTCAAAGAAATTTAGTAGATATTGAAACCCTACTAAAAACCGTCGTTTTTAACAAAGCGAGCGACCTTCACTTAGTTTCGCGCTCGGCGCCTCAAATACGTATCGACGGAACATTGCGCCCACTTGCCATGGACCCGCTTAAGGGCACGGATATCGAGTATATCTGCTACGCGCTCATTACCGATGCTCAAAAAAGTGCACTCGAGGAAAATAAAGAGCTCGACTTTGCGATCGAGCTTCCTAATATCGGACGCTTCCGTGGCAATTACTACTACACTATGAACGGCGATTTGGCTGCCGCATTTCGTATTATTCCTATCGATATTCCTAGCCTGGACGATTTAAAAGCCCCTACGATTTTTAAAGAGGTAGTCAAGCACGAAAAAGGCATGATTTTGGTTACCGGACCTACTGGTAGTGGTAAATCAACTACTCTTGCCGCGATGCTAAACGAGATTAACGAAAAAGAGCGCAAGCACATCATCACTGTTGAAGATCCGGTCGAGTTCGTTCATACCAATAAAAAAGCGCTTTTCTCTCACAGAAATATTGGCACCGATACCCATTCCTACGCTAATGCGTTAAAATTTGCCTTGCGTGAGGACCCGGACATTATCCTAGTTGGTGAGATGCGCGATAGAGAGACTATCTCGATCGCCATTACCGCGGCTGAGACCGGCCACTTGGTATTTGGTACGCTGCACACCAACTCCGCGATGCAAACGATCAACCGTATTATCGATAGCTTTGATGGTGGCGAGCAGCTCCAAGTGCGAAATATGCTCTCCGTATCGCTTACTGCGGTCATTTCGCAATCGCTTTTGCCAAAGCTTGGCGGCGGACGTATCGCGATCCATGAAATTTTGCTAAATAACAATGCCGTAGCAAATCTAATCCGCGAAAACAAGGTGCATCAAATTTACTCTCAAATGCAGCTAAATCAGCAATCTACCGGTATGATAACTCAAACTCAAGCGATGGTTAAAGCGATTCGTGCAAATCAAATTTCAAAAGACACGGCGTTTAGGTACTCGACTAACCTGCAAGAGCTAATAGGCGTGGTGGGTGCTTGATGGAAGGTATTAATTGGTTCGACGTCGGCTGTTTGGTACTCGTAGTGCTCTTCGGACTACGTGGTATCACCAACGGCATCGTAAAAGAAATTTTTGGAATTTTGGGTCTCATCGGCGGTCTTTTTGCCGCGATGCGCTATAAAACTATGGCAGGCGAGTGGATTGCAGCAAAAATTCCAGCTTTACAGAATGCAAACGGTGTGCTTTCGGGCGACACGACGCAGGTTCTCATCGGCTTTATCGCTGTGCTTTTTGGTGTATGGATCTCGTGTCTGATTATAGGCGAAATTATTTCAAAATTCTTTAAATGGAGCGGACTCGGATTTGTCGATAAGATCGGCGGTTTCGTGTTTAGCGTAAGTAAAATTTTCTTGATTTTTGCCGTTATTGTTACGCTTGCAAGCGGTCCTATGTCGATGAACGAACAGACTAAAAAGTATTTTGAAAGCAGCAAAACTGCGCCGATTTTCTTAAAAATCGGAAATTGGATTTTAAATCTCAAAGACGATCCGAAGATCAAACAAAGCTTGGATTCTATCGGTTCTAAGATGGATGATAAGCTCTTAAAAGATCAAAATTCTACCGCCCGTATGAACTCGGATCAAAATCAAAGCACTGAATCTAGCGATTTTAATGCTAGTTCAGAAGTAAATTCTACAGAAAGGACGAAATTATGAATGCAAAAATCGAAAATTTAGAGTTTGACGCTCTAATTGTTGAGTTTAAAAAGGCGCTTGCTGCTAGCGGTCTAAAATATACCAAGCAGCGCGAGGTTTTGCTCCGCACGCTTTATAACAATAACAAACACTTCACGCCTGAGGCGCTTCACAACGAGATCAAAGCGAAATTTCCGGAGCTAAACGTAGGCATAGCGACGGTGTATCGCACCTTAAATTTACTAGAGGATTCGGGGATGGCAACGTCGATCTCATTTGGCGCACAGGGCAAGAAATTTGAGCTTGCCAACAAGCCTCACCACGACCATCTAATCTGCAAAAGCTGCAATAAGATCATAGAATTTCAAGACGCCACTATCGAGCGCAAACAGCTTGCCGTCGCCAAAGAGCACGGATTTACGCTTACGGGGCACATGATGCAGCTGTATGGAATTTGCCCTGAATGCGCGGCAAAAAGGAAGTAGATTGTTTGATAGCCAGCTAGAAATCCAAAGGATATACAAGGCGTCGGAACTTCGGAATTTAGGGGCTAATCCCTATCCGCACTTTCTAAAAAAAGATATGAGCATAGCCGATTTTAAAGAGAAATTCGGCTGCATAAAAGATACCGAGGATAAAAAAGCGAGCGAGGAGGTAAGCCTTGCCGGAAGGTTAAAGCTAAAGCGCGTCGCAGGCAAATCCACCTTCGCAAACATAGAAGATCAAAGCGGCAATATTCAAATTTATTATTCTCGTGACAGCATCGGCGAGGAGGATTACGCTAAATTTAAGAAAAATCTCGAAGTAGGCGATATAATTTTGGTGCGTGGATATGCTTTCGTCACCCAAACGGGCGAGTTTTCGATCCATGCCAGCAAAATAACGCTCGCGTCCAAAGCGATCTGCCCGCTTCCGGAGAAATTTCACGGCCTTGTCGATATCGAGATGCGATACCGCCAAAGATACCTCGATATGATAATGAACCCCGAGGTCCGCGAGGATTTCATCAAGCGCTCGATCATCGTTAGCGAGATTCGCAGCTTTTTTGAAAAACATGGATTTTTAGAGGTCGAAACGCCGATGATGCACCCAATCGCAGGCGGCGCGAACGCTAAGCCATTTATCACGCACCACAACGCTCTCGACGTCGATCGCTACCTGCGTATCGCGCCGGAGCTGTATCTTAAGCGCCTTGTCGTAGGCGGCATGGAGGCGGTCTTTGAGATCAACCGAAACTTCCGCAACGAAGGCATGGATCTGACGCACAATCCGGAATTTACCAGCATAGAATTCTACTGGGCGTGGCATGATTATAACGACGCAATGAACCTAACCGAGGAGCTATTTAAAGCACTATTTAAGAGGCTCGGGCTAGGCGAAATTTTAACCTACGATGAGCGCGAGATCGATTTTTCAAAGCCTTTTGCGCGCATAAAGTATCTCGACGCGCTTACGCAGATAGGCGGCATCGAGCCGCAGATCGTAAATGATCGCGAAAAGATCATCGCTAAACTCAAAGAGGATAAATTTGAAGTCAATGAAAAGCTCGATTTAGGCCACCTGCAGAGCGAACTTTTTGACAATTACGTAGAAGCTAAGCTCATAAATCCGACCTTCATCGTAGATTTTCCGATTTCGATCAGCCCGCTTTCGCGCAGAAGCGACGAAAATCCGCAGATAGCCGAAAGATTTGAGCTTTATATCGCAGGTAAAGAGCTAGCCAACGCCTTTAACGAGCTGAACGATCCGCTCGATCAATACGCCAGATTTAAGGCTCAAATCGACGCTAAAAACGCTGGCGACGACGAAGCTCACGAGATGGACGAGGATTACGTCCGCGCGCTTAGCTATGCGATGCCGCCGACTACCGGCTGGGGGCTTGGAATCGATCGCTTGGCGATGATTTTGCTGAATAAAAAGTCGATCCGCGACGTGATTTTATTCCCCGCGATGAGGCCGCTAAATTTAGAGAAGGAGTGAACGTGTCAAATTTAGAAAAATTCGATAATGAAATTTTTAGTTTAACCAACAAAGAGCTTGCCCGCCAGTGCGATTATTTGGAGATGATCGCGAGCGAAAATTTTACCTATCCCGAGGTGATGGAGGCGATGGGCTCGGTGCTAACGAACAAATACGCCGAGGGCTATCCAGGCAAGCGCTACTACGGCGGCTGCGAGTTCGTAGACGAGATCGAACAGATCGCGATTGATCGCTGCAAAAAGCTCTTCGGCTGTGAGTTTGCAAACGTCCAGCCAAACAGCGGCAGCCAAGCCAACCAAGGCGTATATGCAGCGTTTTTGAAACCGGGCGAGAAAATTTTAGGTATGTCGCTTAGCCACGGCGGGCATTTGACGCACGGCGCGAAGGTCTCAAGCAGTGGAAAGATGTATGAGAGCTTCGAATACGGCGTGGAGCTCGACGGTCGCATAAACTATGATAAGGTGCTTGAGATCGCTCAGATCGTAAAACCGAAGATGATCGTTTGCGGCGCGAGCGCCTATACGCGCGAGATAGATTTTGCTAAATTTAGACAGATCGCTGATAGCGTGGGCGCGTTTCTTTTCGCCGACGTAGCGCATGTCGCAGGGCTCGTCGTCGCGGGCGAACACGCCAATCCGTTTCCGCACTGCCACGTCGTAAGCTCGACCACGCATAAAACGCTTCGCGGTCCGCGCGGCGGCATCATAATGACCAACGACGAGGAATTTGCTAAAAAGATCAACTCGGCGATCTTTCCGGGTATCCAGGGCGGCCCGCTAATGCACGTCATCGCCGCTAAGGCGGTGGGCTTTAAACACAATCTAAGCCCCGAGTGGAAGGTCTATGCCAAGCAGGTCAAAGCAAACGCTAGAGTTTTGGGCGAGACGCTGGTCGGGCGCGGCTTTGATCTCGTTAGCGGCGGCACCGATAACCATTTGATTTTAATGAGCTTTTTAAATAGGGATTTTAGCGGCAAGGACGCTAGCGCCGCGCTTGAAAACGCAGGCATTACGACGAATAAAAACACCGTTCCGGGCGAGACTCGCAGCCCGTTCGTCACCAGCGGTATCCGCGTCGGCAGCCCCGCACTTACGGCGCGCGGCATGAAAGAGAAAGAATTTGAGTTTATCGGAAATAAAATCGCCGACGTGCTAAGCGACATCTCAAATTCCAAGCTTCAGGCGCAAGTTAAAGAGGAAGTGCGGGATTTGGCGCACCGCTTTATCATCTACGACCGCGCGATATATTAAATTTAATAAATTCGGGTAAGCTTACCCGAATTATTTATTTCGTAAATTTTGCGTGGTAGAATTTACAAAGTAAATAATAATCTTAGGAGAGAGTATGAACGACAAAAATTTCGATATGAGCAGCATAGACGATATAGTGATAAATAGCGGTAATGTCGATAAGAACGCGAATTTGAAAAAGGGTCTTACCGTTGCAGCCGGCGTCGTAGTTTTATTCTTAATCATTTTAATCATAATGAAGGCTATTAATAAG
This sequence comes from uncultured Campylobacter sp., assembly GCA_963456995.1. Lineage (GTDB taxonomy): Bacteria > Campylobacterota > Campylobacteria > Campylobacterales > Campylobacteraceae > Campylobacter_B. The sequence goes on from CAUONQ010000025.1 coordinate 8,268, forward strand.
GACGATATTGACACCAACGCAGGTCTTACTATGCCTAGTGAAGAAGAGCTTGCCAAAGCGGAGCAAAAGCCTGCCGTGCAAGTTCAAAAACCCGAGCCTTCGCAGCCTGAGCCTGTAGAAGTGAAATCAGAACCCAATGCAGCATCTGCAGCTCCAACCAAAGTAGAGATAAAAACCCAAGAGCCTAATTCCGAAAGCAAGGTCGTCGCAAACGCTCAGCCTGAAGCACAGAAAGTAGAAATCCAAAAGCCCGAAATCAAAGAAGAGCCAAAAAAATCCGAAGTTAAAATAGAAAGTAAAAAGATTGAGCCTAAAGACGAAGCCAAAAAGCCTGAGAAAACGGACGTAAAAAAGCCAGAGCCTAAAAAAGAGTCTGCAAAAGACGAGATCAAAAAAGAACCTTCTAAAACCGAAATTAGAAAAGTCGAGCAAAAAGTAGAGCCTAAAAAAGAACCTGAAAAACAAGCAAAAGCAGAAGTTAAAAAAGAGCCTTCAAAAACGGAAACTAAAAAGGAACATGCGAAAGCTGAAGCCAAAAAAGAGCCAGCAAAACCTGAGTCTAAAAAAGAAGCTAGCAAGACAGAGTCTAAAAGTGAGAGCGTAAAGGCTGGCGTTGCAGCAAAGAGCACCAGCACCAGCGTGGCAAACGGCAGCTATGTGCAGGTTTTCGCATCCAATGCCTACGATCCAAACGGGTCTGATACCAAAAAAATCACCAAAAAAGGCTACAGCCCAATTGCGCTACAAACTCACGTCGGCAGCAAGAGCGTGACTAAAATTTTAGTCGGACCTTTTGAGGGTGAGGCGCTACAAAAGGCGCTTAGCGATATGCGTAGCATCAATAGCGGAGCGTATATCTACCGAGTGAAATAATGGACAGATTCGCGGTTTTCGGCAACCCGATCGCGCACTCTCTCTCACCGCTACTTCATAATTACGCTATAAAATTTCTAGCCCTAGACGCCTACTATGGGCGAGTTTTGTTGCAGCATGGCGAGGAGCTGCGAGCTAAATTTGAAACTTTAAGGCTTGCGGGCGCGAACATAACCGTGCCTTTTAAGCTCGACGCATTTAAAGCATGCGACATCCCAAGCGAGGCGGCTAAGCAGATCGGCTCGGTAAACACGCTGGTGCTAAAAGGCGGCGCGCTGCAAGGCTTTAACACCGACGCCCAGGGGTTTTTCTGCGCGATTTTGGGCTTTGGTGAGATTCGCAATGCGCTTATTTTAGG
>CAUONQ010000026.1:0-9462 GCA_963456995.1 uncultured Campylobacter sp.
ATTTTACGAAGTCCAAAATTTTAAAATTTTAAGCCGTAAAATTTTAAAATTTGAAATGCGCGAGCAGCAAATTTAAGGCTAAATTTTAAAATTTCGTAGCGATAAAATTTTAAATTCCGCGCCTTAAACCCGCCTGCAAATTTTAAAATTTTATGGCGCAAATTTCGATCCATTCATTTTATAAACATTTCGCGCGAGCTTTGCAAAATAAAAATTTTAACGAGCTTTGCTCTAATTAGCGATAGAGCTTTCAAATGCAGGCGGAATTTTTAAGTGCAAATTTTCCCGCTTCAGCGCAAGAAATGGCTTAGCTTTAGATTTTAGCGCCTTAACTCGAGCAAATCTGCTTTTAAGCCTTCATGCTCCCCGTATCCTTAAATCTTTGATGCCACGACAGCGCCTCGCTTAGGATGTGCGGAGTATGCCCAGCACAGGGCTGCGCACATGCCCGCTCGAAATAATCTCTCAGCGCGTCTTGGTAGGTGGGATGCGCGATGCTTATCATCGCGCGAGCCCGCTCACGAGGGCATTTACCGCGCAGATCAGCGATGCCGTATTCGGTGATGATAACCTGAGTATCGTGCTCGGTATGATCGACATGGCTTACGAAGGGCACGATAGCGCTAATCGCACCGCCTTTAGCGAGCGATGGGCTCAAAAATAGCGACAAATATCCGTTGCGAGCGAAGTCGCCGCTACCGCCGATGCCGTTTTTCATCTGCGAACCCATGACGTTAGTGGAGTTTACGTTGCCGTAGATATCTGCCTCGAGCATGCCGTTCATCGACACGATGCCAAGCCTTCTGATAAGCGCTGGCGAGTTGGAGACGTCTTGTGAGCGCAGTATGATGTGCTTGCGGTAGAAATCGATGTTTTTTTGAAATTCCTCGACACCTGCGGGGCTAAGCGATAGCGCCGTGGCACTTGCAGTACCTACGACGCCTCTTTTGATGAGATCTAGCATGCCGTCTTGAATTACCTCGGAGTAGCACTGCAGCCCTTGATAGCCGGCATTTTGTAGCGAGCTAAGCACGGCGTTAGCGACGTTGCCGATACCAGATTGTAGTGGCAGTAGCTTCTTTGCGGGAAGTCTGCCGCAAGCCTCCTCATTTTTTAGAAATTTTACGACGTTGTGCCCAATCGCGCTTGAAATTTCATCCACGGCGGTAAAATTATTGACGCGATCATGCGTCCTAGCCTCTATGACAGCGACTACTTTGGCAGGATCTACATGCATGTAAGGGCTGCCTACGCGATCGCCTACCTGCTTAATCGGCAGATCCTCGGCATGCGGAGGCAGGCGCAGATCTGTAACGTCGTGAATGCCCTCAAGCTCAAGCGGCTGATAGTAATTCACTTCTAAAATCACGCGATCGGCAATATCGAGCCAGGCTTGATTGTTGCCTAGCGATGTGGACGGCACGAGCTCGCCGCTTTCTTTAATCGCCACTACTTCGATCACAGCAAAGTTTAGATGCGGAAAAAAGCCCGCCTTAAGCTGCGCGGCAAGGCTTGATAGATGCACGTCCGCGTATCGCACGGCGCCGCTATTTATCGCACGGCGCATATCAGCATCCGTAAAAAACGGCGCGCGAAAGCTCACGGCACCTGCTTTTGCCAAAACTCCGTCTAAAAGCGGATCGGTTGATGCGCCTGTAAAAATTTCGATTTGATAGGGCTCGCCTTTTTCGTGCAGCGCTGTCGCTCGTTGTGCCAGAGCTTGTGGTAACGCTAGCGCGCAGCCCGCCCCAACAAAGCCACTAAAGCCCACCGATGCGCCATTTGGGATCAGCTCGCAGGCTTCCTCGGCGCTCATAATTTTTGATTTTAGATATTCGTTTTGCACGCGTGAGTTCATTTTCCGTCCTAGCCGTGATTTGGGCGAAATTATAATATTTTTGCGCTAAATTTCAAAATCCTAAAATTTCAGCGCGAGCTAGGCTATAGAGCAAAATATGAGGCGCGGTTGGTTGGGATATGCCGCAAACGCTTCCGATTAGGCTTTTTTACTTCGGCGGTTTGAAATACGCGCTTGCACAAGCGCTCGGTAAATAGGGTTTTAAGCGTGATTGAAGCTTAGTTTGATGGGTCTCGCCACGATACCATCAAACGCTCATCTAGCGCTGAATTTTGCGGAATTTAGGCGCAAAATTTACGCATAATTTGTGAGCTGCGATATTTAAATTTAAGCTTCTTTTTGCAATTTAATCGCTCGCCGCACTCAAATTTAAATCTCCGCCTGGCAATTTTAAAATAGGTGTTTTGAAATTTATCGCTCGTGGCGTTTAAATTCCGCGTCTAGCGAGCCTTGAACCCATATTTGAATTCCATCGCTTGCGGTGCACGCATTTGCCCGCCGTACCTATATTTTAATCCGCATTAATTGGAATTCCCTCTGTCTGGAATTCTTGCCTCTTCGCACAATATGGCAGTTTAAAATTCCAATTTCGCGCTTTTTTTGGAGCGGCTCGACGTAGATACGTAAAATTTTGATATTTTACGCTTGCGAAATTCTAAAAAATTATATCATCATCACGGTTAGATTGCAGATTTTGTTTAAATTCTAGTTCTTAAAATTATAGCTCCAGCCGTTACGCACGATTTGCAATCCAAAGAGCCTTGTTACAAAAATTCTAATCTCTGCTGGCCTAAAAATCGATGCCGCTTACGACGCAAATTTAAACGCGTTTTAGAATTTAAAATTTAGTCCGCCTTGTTACCATTTTCGGTCGAGTTTTACTAAAATTTCGGCAAATTTTAAACTCTATCGCCGCAAAATAGGGTGAAATTTCATCTCTGCGGCTTGCCGTCGCCGAATTTTGCGACTATCTCCTCGCTGCAGCTCTCGTTGGGCGCCCAGCCATCGCGCTTCATCCGCGCCAGATTGTCGCACGCCTCCTGCGAGCCGCCCTCGCAAAGCTTGTCGTATATCACGAGGCTGCGGCACTGCCCGCTCGCGAAACTCTCCAGCGCCGCGGCGTTGCCTAAGCAGGCTCGCTCGCGCAGATCGCTCATCGCGCGCCCACCTGCGCCGCCCATTTTATCTCCCTGCTTCCGCTCGGCGAGGGTGGCGAGCTTGCACGCGTCTGCGAAAAAGCCCTGCGCTTTGAGGCGGTTTCGCACGACGCCGCGACCACCCAGCTCGTATCTCATCGCCGCTTCGTAGCATGCGGCGGCGTCCTTTTTGCTACACTTTGCTAAAAGCGCACTGGTTTTTGCGCCGCTAAATTTGAACTCTTTGGCTTTGCCGTCCGCGTTTGCCAAACTAAGCGCCAGCGCCGCCGCCAGCGCAAGCTTTAAAACTTTCATCTCTGCTCCTTTTGTTTCGTTATCTGCCACTCGACCCAATTTACTGCTTCATCGCGCCGTACCCACGAAAATCACTTTAAATTTTAAAACCAAACCTCACTCATTCGAAGCAGAACGGGGCCACCACGCGGTGATTGGCGCCTTTAAATGCGGATCGCACGCTCATCTAGGTGCGAGTTGTAAAATTTAAGCTTTCGTGCGGCGAAATTTGCAAGGCGTTCAGCAATCTACGCGGTCTAGCCCTAAAAAGCAATTCTGTGCCGCCCAAAGAAGCGCTTTGCCTCTGCCACGCTAATTTTTCGGTAGTAGATCGAGCACCGCGCAGGCGCGCTTGTTGTGCATTTTGCACGCCCTGTCTAGCGCCTGCCCCGAGAGCTCAAAGCTTTGAGAGGTACCGATTCCTTGGAGATATTTGACCGACAGCTCGTAGCACGCTTCGCTACTGCCGGCATCGCACTGCTCGCGAAAAAGCTCAAACGACGCCACGGCGTCCTTCTCTACGCCCAGACCGCGCCCTAGCGCATCTGCGTAGAAAAAGCACGACAGCTGATCTTTGCGCTCGCAGCCGCTTTTCAGACCGCGCGCGACGCGCTCGCAGGAACCTTCGTCGCTTTTTACGATGCAGCTTTGCAGATCCGCCCGCGAAATTCCGTCCGTTTGGATGACCGCATCGGCGCTGCTTTGCGAGCCGGCGCTCGCCTTGCCGCTCTTTAGAAAGTGAGCATTTTGCGTGGCGGTCTCGCCTATACTCGTTGTTTTGTCCGCTTTGCTCGCCGCAGAAATTTTATCCGCCCGCCCGCTCTCGTCGCAGTTTGCTGCAAGGGCGCAAAATAGTGCCAAAAATAGAAATTTTTTCATACCCGCCTCCGTTAAATTTAGCGCCATTTTAATTAAAAATGCTGAATTTAAGAGAAATTCGCTCTGCTCCAAATTTCAGCTTTGTATCGCAATGTGTTTGGAGCGCGAATTTAAAGCACGCTGCCGAAGCGATCGATCATAGGCTCTTTAGCGCCGCAAGTACGTTTTGCGCGTCCTGCTCGGGCTTAGCGATTCGGCTAAAGCGCTTTATCTCCTTGCCGCCTCGAAAAATCAGGGTTTGGCGGTGGTAAAATTTCTTCCCGTCGCCGGTGGTGAAGGTTTCGAGCCGCAGCGGTGCTTCAAGCTCGAATTTTTCGTCGTTTATGAACTCAAACGTAGCGCCCGTAGCGCGCTTAAACTCGCTCGTGCCCGCCTCGCCCATGCTGCCTACGGCGATAAGCTCAAAGCCGAGGGCTCTTATCTGCGCAAACGCGCTCTCGTAGGCCTTGCACTGAAGCGTGCAGCCCGTAAGCCCCGCCGCGCTGCGCAACTCTGCGGGCAAAAATTTGCCGCTATCGCCCATTTTAGGATAGGTAAAAACCACGCAATTTTTCGGTAAATTTATCATCTCTCGCCTTTTGATCGAAATAGGTCGCAAAAATAGCATAAAAAATCTTAAACCCGCTTAACGGATGAAATTTTAATAAAATTTAGCGTAAAATAAGGGGCAAAATTTCGGCAAATCAAATTTGGAGTTAAATTTTGGATATTGACAGAGCTATAGAGGAGCTGGCAAAAAAGCAGCAGCAGTGTAAGATAAAATTTCTAAAACCGCTGATTTTATTGCTATGCATCGCAGTTTTTTCCGTCGGCTGGTTTATCCACGACTTGATCCAAAACGAATACTCCTCCGCCGTGCTGATGTCTGCGATGATCCCGATAATTGCGGTAAGCTGCGTATGGGGGATTTTTGATGATTCCATCGCCAAGTGGGAGTACAACGCCTTTTACAAAGACGCCTTCATCCGCGCCATCATTTCAGATATCGATCCCTCCTTTAGATACGAGCCGCAAAGCGGCATAGACGAGGAAGAGCTCCGCAAAACAGGCATCTATTCGAACAATGAATTCGTAGCCGAGGATCAGATAGACGGTGTTTATAAAGGGGTAAAATTTAGCCTAAGTGAGGCGATAAAAATCTATGAAACGCGCGAGTCTATGGAGCTTGTAAGGCTATCCCAAAGATCCAAGAGCGATCTTTCTGCGGCTTTTTTGCTGTCGGCGATCGCGCTTTGGAACGCTTGGAGGCTCGGCGAATACGTGCAGGCCTTTAGCGGCTCGGTTTTGGTGTGCGAGTTTTATAAGAAATTTAAGGGGCAGACCATCATCGCGGACCGCTCGCCAGGCACAAAATTTTTAGGCGATCAGGAGCTGATGGACGATGTGATTTTCGGCGAGGAATTTCGCGTGTTCGCAAGCGATAAGATCGAGGCGCGGTATCTTTTGACGCCTAGCTTTATGGAGCGTCTCGGAGCTTTGAAGCTTAAGCTTGCGCCCAAGATCGCTCTTAGCGCGGCGTTTATGGACGGAAAATTTTATCTATTTTTAAACGGCGCGAAAAACCGCTTCGAAGCCGCGCTGTTTTCGCCGCGCACTACGCCGAAAGACGCCGAGCGGATAAAGGCCGAGATTTTGCAGCTTCTTGGTATCATTGACGAGCTGCGCTTGAATGAGGAGGTTTTTAGCGGCGCAAGCGAGAGCGGCGAGCCCGCAAATAGCCCGCCACTCGGCGGCGAAGAGCTGCAGAGATTACGCGATAAAGGCTTGAGTTCGCGCGACCGCTGATTTGAATTTTAAAACGCCATCTCGCGGTTTAAAATTCAACGCTTTTCGTAAAATTCCAATCTCATCGCCCGCGGCTTTAAATTTAGCGCTTTTTAGAATTTGGCGTTTCTTGAAATTTGGCGTCTCTTGGAATTTAACGCGGCGCAAGCGAGTAAAATTTACCGCTTGCGGCAGTAGCTTGAAATTTTAAAATTTGATCTCGCGCGCCACAATATCCACGATGAAATTTTACTCGTTATTTCCCGCGATCGTTTCGATTAGTTTGCGTTTGTTGCGGCGGTTGTAAAGCACCGACGAAAGCAGCGATAGCGCGATAAATAAGATCCCCACGGTGCCGGTTATGATCTCGCTTACTTCAAATTTCAGCTTGGCAAACATTATAAAAGCCAAACACGCGATGGCGTAGTGCGCGCCGTGCTCCAGATACGCGAAGTGCGACAGTGTGCCGCGAGCGATGAGATACAGCGTGATGGAGCGCACGAACATCGCGCCTGCGCCGAGACCTAGCATGATGATGAAGATATTATCGCTTAGCGCAAACGCGCCGATCACGCCGTCGAAGCTAAAACTCGCGTCCAGGGTCTCTAAGTATAAAAAGCCCGCAAGGCCGTTTTTTACGCCGTCCGTGCCGAAAAGTCGGTCGAAGCAGGAGATGAGTAGATAGAGTAAGATCGCGCCGAAATACGCCGCGCCGAGCGTAGCCGAGCCCATTTTAGCAAGCAGCACGAGCCCCGCGGCTAGAGCGATCAGCGTGGGGGTGTTTGGAATGCGCTTTAAAAATCGCACGAGCCCGTTATTTTCGATTATGCCTAGCCAGTGTAGCTCGCGCTGCGTATCGAAGAAAAAATCGCAAAAGACCATCAGCAAAAACGCGCCGCCGAAAACGTAAATTTGCGCCTCGTTCTCGCTTAAAATTTCATGGTAGCGCTGCGGCTGCTTAAGCGCTAGCACGAGGGTTTCCCAAAGACCCAGATGCGCGCTAGCGGCGACGATTAGCACGGGGAATAAAAACCTCATGCCAAAAACCGCGATCGGAATGCCCCAGAGTATAAATCTGCTCTGCCACACCGGCGCCATATCTTTTAGTACCTTGGCATTAACTACGGCATTGTCGAAGCTGAGGCTGATTTCGAGTGCGCATAAAAGCGCGCAGATGTATGCAGCACCCGCACCGCCGATATAAAACGCGATAGCAAGCGCAATTAGGCTTACTACAAAAGAGGAATAAAAATATTTCATCGCTGTCCTAGCCGATTTTTTGCGCGATTTTAGCAAAATTTAGCCCTAAATTCTATATAATTGCAAAAATTCCAAAAAAGGCAAAAGATGCTTACCAATCCCGTATTTATCAGTATCTGTGTGATGTGCGCGCTATGTTTGCTGAGGTGCAACGTAATGCTCGCGATCCTAATCGGCACGATATGCGCCGTGCTCTCAAGCAAGATCCCGCTAAGCGATGCCATAAATTTATTCATAAACGGCAACCCCGAAAACGCCGGCAGCCTCGGCATGGGCGGAAATTTAGAAACCGCGCTTTCGTATCTGCTGCTAGGCGTCATCGCAAGCGCGATCTCAAAGACCAACTTAACGGCGATCTTGGTGCGCGCGGTAGCAAATTTAATCAGCGACAAAAAATACGTCTTTATCTTTTCGATCGCCTTTTTTGCGTGCTTTTCACAAAATTTAATCCCCGTGCATATCGCCTTTATCCCGATTTTGATCCCGCCGTTAGTTAAGATCATGAACTCGCTAAAGATCGACCGCCGCGCCGTAGCGTGCGCGCTGACGTTCGGCCTGCAGACGCCGTATATGGCGCTGCCGCTGGGATTTGGACTTATCTTTATGGGGCTAATCGAAAAAAATATGAACGCAAACGGCATCGCAGTAAGCCTAAGCGACATATCGAGCGTGATGTGGCTAAGCGCCGTGCCGATGCTAGTGGGTCTCATCCTAGCCGTGATCTACTACCGCAAGCCGAGGGAGTATGCCGAAACCAAGCAGAGCTTGGATGCGCATTTTAGCGAGCTTAAGATGGGTATGCGAGAGTGGGGCGCTCTAGCGGGCATCGCGGTGTGCTTCGCGGTGCAAATTTGGATCAAATCCCTTCCGTTTGCCGCGCTTAGCGGAATTTTAGTAATGCTTGCTAGCAAAGGCATCGAGTGGAAGAAGCTCGATAGCGTATTTGACGAAGGCGTGCATATGATGGGCTACATCGCGTTTTTGATGCTGATCGCCGCAGGATACGGCACGATCTTAAAAGAAACCGGCGGTGTGAATGAGCTAGTGCACGTAGCGAGCACTTTAAGCGGCGGCAAGCTAGGCGGTGCGCTGCTGATGATCGGCATCGGACTGCTTGTGACGATGGGCATAGGCTCGAGCTTCGGCACAATCCCTATCATCGCTACGATTTATTGTCCGCTAGCCGCGCAACTGGGCTTTAGCACAGCGGCAACGATCTTTATCATTGGCGTAGCCGCGGGTATCGGCGATGCGGGATCGCCCGCGAGCGATAGCACGCTTGGGCCTACCGTGGGGCTGAATATCGACGGCGGGCATAGCCACATCTGGGATACCTGCGTGCCGACCTTTATTTTCTTTAATATCCCGCTAATCATATTCGGCATAATCTTTTCGATGATGCTTTGAAATTTTATAAAATTTAGCCGCGTGGCGGTACCCGTAAAATTTCATAAAATTTTAGGGCACCGACTCTTTTTAAAATTTATCCGCTGCGTAAAGCGCTCGCTTGCGGCCGCTTTTAAATTCCTTGCGCTACTTTGCTTAAATTTTACCTGCACCGCTTGCGTGCGATTTTTTAAATTTTACCGCCGCCGCATTGATTAAGCTCATTGCTAAAATTTAAAATTTCGCATAAAATGGGCGAAATTTCAAAGCAAGGAGCGGTAGTGGAGCAAATTTATCCTTACGTGCAGATCGTCCATCTCATCTGCGCCATTATCTTTTTGGGCTACATATTTTTCGATGTCGTGATTTTTATGCGGCTTAAAAGCACGCTGGGCGCGGATTTTGAGCGCGTTAAAAAAGCGATCGGCTCGCGCGCGATTAAGATCATGCCGGTTTGCCTTCTTACGCTGATAATCACCGGCGGAATGATGATGAGTCGCTGGGTCGGGAGCGCTAACGGCGGGTATTTCGGCACGCCGCTTCAAAAAATCTTTATGCTAAAAGTCACGCTCGCGCTCATCATCGCCGCGTGCGTAGCGGTAAATTTAAGCTGCCGCGCGATGGGAAGGCCCGCGCCTGAGTTTTTACGAGCAAATATCCACAAAATCGCTTTTGTATTCGGCTTCATTATCGTGCTTTGCGCCAAGCTGATGTTTGTAGTATGATTTATAGCGCAAAAATTTAGCGCTGGCGGCGTGACTTTTATCGCGAAATTCTGCAGCGTGGCACAGATTTAATTTTGCTTGCTTTTGAATTTTGTCGTTTGCTAAAAATTTTAAAATTCCGTTTTGCTGGGCGGAGCGTATAAATTTAAGAATTTTAAAT
>CAUONQ010000027.1:0-9364 GCA_963456995.1 uncultured Campylobacter sp.
TACTTAGCGCGATGATCGCCTGCTTAGGCTGCGTGATGACGGGCGTTAGCAGGTGCGGGATGTCGTTATAGATGCTAAACTCGAGCATCTTCGGATCGATCATTATTAGGCGCAGGCTCTTGGGCGAGTTGCGATACAAAAGGCTAAGCAGCATGGCGTTGATGCCCACGCTCTTGCCGCTTCCGGTGGTGCCTGCGATGAGAAGGTGCGGCAGCTTCTTAAGATCGGTAACGAAGGGCTGCCCCACGATATCCTTGCCAAGCACGATGGTAAGCGGGTTGGAGGCGCTTTTAAATACGTCGCTTTCTAAAATTTCGCGCAGATAGATCGTGTCGATATTTTGATTCGGAATCTCGATACCCACGACGTCTTTGCCAGGAACCGGCGCTTGGATGCGGATGGTCTGCGCCCTAAGAGCCATCGCGAGATCGTCTTGCAGCGTTAGAATTTTACTTACCTTGATATGCGCGGCGGGGCGAAACTCAAATGTCGTAACGACCGGACCCGAGTAAGTCCGCACCACGTCGCCGTCGATCTTAAATTTACGCAGCTTATCGAGCAGGTCGTAAATTTTACGATCGATCTCGCTCTCGTCGATATTACTTTTCTTTTTCGGCGGCAGGTTTAAAAAATCAAGCGGCGGCAGCTTAAAATCCTTGGGCTTAGCCACCCTGCCCTTATCGAGCTGATCCAAAAGCCTTTTGTTTTCGGCAACCTCGCTTAGGCGCTCGACCTTTTTTAGCCTACTCGGCTTTCCCTTTTGCGGCATTTTAAGCTCGCGTTCAGCGGAATCTTGAAGGCTCTGCGCATCACTGAAATCCTGCTCATTCTCGGGCTCGCGAGCATCGTTTAAATTTTGAAAATTTTGCTCGCCTTCAAAACCGCGCCCGCTTGCACCCTGCTCCGCAAAATTACCCTGTTTTGCCGAATTGTCCTCTGTGCTCAAAGCGTCATTCGAAGCGTTAAAATTTTCCGCACCTCTCAAGCCTTGCGCAGACGAATACCTTGCGAGCCCGCCTCTTTGTGCTGCATCTGCGTCGCTAGCAAAATCGTCTCCAATTTCATCCTGCGAGCTTTCATCTCTTGAGCCAATAAAGCAGTTTTTGATGATGTCGGTAAAACGATCTTCAAATATAAGCACTAGCGAAAGCACAAAAATCGTAATATTAAAAATCCATACGCCGACGCTTCCGATCATTCGCCTAAGTCCGTCCACCGCGAAGCTACCAACTGCTCCACCACTAGCGCCAAAGAGACTCGACTGCACCATCAAAATGGTAAAAAATAGCAAAATCGCGCCAATGCTAAACTCAAAAAATCTAAAGTCAAAACCGCGAAAATGCTTATAGGCTACGTATGCCAAAGCTAGCAAAAATAACGGATAGATGTATGCAAAATAGCCGAATAGCTGGGTATTAAACGAGCGAATGGCATTGCCGGCGCTGCCTACAAGCGCGGAATCAGGCGCAATAGTAGCAAGCCCAAAAAATATTATGATAGCCGATACGACGATAAAATATACTTCTTTAACTATGATTGATCCTTAAATTTAAAGCGGTATTTTAGCCAAACGAAGGTTAAAATTTTATTTGAAGGATGAAATTTTAATGCTTTGATAAAATTCCGCGCCCTTGAAGGCGCGGAATTAAAGGAGTTAGTTTTTTACGGCTTTGCCCAGATCCCACATAGGCATAAAGATACCCAGAGCCAAAAGAAGAACCATACCCGCCATGAAAAATAGCATGATCGGCTCGACGTAACTTGAGATATTATCGATGATATCGTCGAATTTCTCTTTATAATAATCCGTGACGTTGCCGAGCATCTTATCTAGATTACCGGCCTGCTCGCCCGCGCTGATCATCTGAATAAGCATACTCTCATAAAGCCCTGTATTGTTAAACGCCTCTGTTAGGCTCACGCCTTGCTGTACGGCAATTTTGACAGTAGAGAGTTTCTCTTTTAAAGTATGATTATCCACCATTAAAACAGATGTATCCAGCGCATCAGCGATAGGAATACCCGCTCGCACGAGCTCTGTAAAAATAAGCATAAATCGCGACATCGTCGAGAAAAATATGATCTTACCGAATAGGTAGACCTTTAAAATCGTCTTGTCAAAGCCCTTTTTAAACTCAGGATTATTGCGATATGCCCATCTAAGAGCTATGATAGTGCCTATGATGCCCGCTAAAACAAAAATTCCATAATTATTAAGAGTACTTTCGATACCAAGTAGAATTCTAGTAGGTAACGGCAAATCCGCGCCCAAATCCTCAAAAATCTCGCGGAATTTCGGCACAACATACATCATCAAAACCGAAAACGCAATCGCCATAACGATCATAAGGATCATCGGATAACGCATCGCCTTTTTAAATTTACGCTGGTTTTCCCAAAGCTCTTGAAGCATAGCGGCAAGCTTGGCTAGGGATTCTGCCATATTACCGGTTGCTTCACCAAGGCTTACCATCGCAACGACGACATCACCGAGCTGGCCTCTAAATTTCTCCGTAGACTCGGTCAAGCTAAGACCTGCGTTAAGATCATCGTTCATAGCACTAAAAATCTCTTTTAGCGTCTTATCCTCTGCCGCTCTTGCGACCTCTTTGATCGAGTCGTGGATTGAAATTCCGGCATTTGTCATAACCGAAAGCTGGCGGATCGATGCTACTAACGGCAACGTTCTAACTCTTCCGCTTCCACCTAGCATGCGCGAAACCTGCGCCTTAAAATCGCCGCCCGTATTGGCTACAACCTGGGTTTCACCCCTTTTTACGATCGTCCCACCTACGCGCTGCTTCATGAGGTTGTTTGCTTGCACCTTATCGCTGGCTTGCAAAAACATCTTTCTTCTTGCGCCCTTGGCGTTGTATTCAACTTCTAATTGCTTTTTCATTGTTTAGCCACCCTATAAATTTCTTCTATACTAGTTACTCCGCGCGCAGCACGTATAACACCGTCTTCAAACATATCTATAAAACCCTCCTCCTTCGCCAAGGCTCTCATATCGTCCTTTGAGCCACCGTTAGCGATCAAGCTCTGCATTTTATCGGTAATAGGTAAAATTTCACTAATCATCTCACGCCCCATGTAGCCCGTTTGACCGCATTGATCACAACCCACAGCCTTAAAAAACGTGTATTTTTCAGGCAAAAATTCCTTCAGCTGATCAAGCATCGATTTAGGTAGATTCGTAGGCTGCTTGCAGTGCGGGCAAAGCTTTCGCACAAGACGTTGCGCCTCTACCGCAATCAGTGCACCGCTTATGAGATAGGCTTCGATACCCATATCCACTATTCGCGGGATCGCGCTAACGGCGTCGTTGGTGTGTAGGGTCGAGAAAACCAAGTGTCCCGTAAGAGCAGCCTGGATCGCGATCCTAAGGGTCTCTTGATCACGAATCTCACCGATCATTATGATGTCAGGGTCTTGTCTTAAGATCGAGCGCAGTGCTGAAGCGAAGGTAAGACCCGCTTTTTCGTTAACTTGGACTTGTTGGATTAAATTTACTTGATACTCGACCGGATCTTCTACGGTAATAACCTTAGTATCGATATTTTTAATATCGTTTAGCGCCGCATATAGCGTCGTAGACTTACCGCTTCCCGTAGGTCCGGTAACCAAGATAATACCGTATGGAGCCTTCATAGCGTTATTAAATTTCTTAAAGCTATCAGGGTGCATGCCGAGCTTTTCCAGGCTGATGATAACCTTGGATTTATCTAGGATACGCATAACGGTAGATTCGCCGTTGATAATAGGCAGCGTCGAGATACGAAAGTCATATTCGCGACCTGAAATTTTCATACTAAACCTGCCGTCTTGCGGCTTGCGACGCTCGGCGATATCCATATTCGAAAGTAGCTTCAAGCGGCTTACTAGCGGCGGATAGATATCCTTATCAAAGATAAAAATTTCAGCGAGCATTCCGTCGATTCTGGTGCGCACGACGCAGTTATTCTCGGTAGGCTCGATGTGAATATCGCTACCGCGCATCTTAATAGACTGGCTAATTATCATCTCAATGAGCTTCAAAATCGCCGAGGTATCATCGCTGCTTCCGCTACCGCCGGTGTTAGCAAGCTCTTTGCGAATCTCCGCTACGAGCCCTTTAATGCTCTCTGAAAGCTCAAGCTTAGATAGATATTTATTTACCTGATTTGGATCGGCTACTACGATTTTAAGCAGCTGTTTGCTAAACATAGCCTGCGCTTTATCTTGCGACTCAAGATTAAACGGATCAGAAAAAGCAACGTAAATATTCAGATCATCCGCTTTAACCGGTATCACGCCGTATCTTTTAAGCTGTGCGGTAGGAGTGCGTTCCGATAGCCTGAAGTCTATGTCGATATCGTCTAAATTCATATACGACAGGTTCATTTTCTTGGCTAGAATTTGCAAAAATTCCTTCGGATCCATCGAAAATTTTTCGCTTATATCATCAAATTCTATCTGACGACGCTTGTATAACTCAACTAAAATCGAGCAAAAATCATCCTGGCTTAGATAGTTATCTCCGACTAAAACCTCGCCTAGCGTCAAGCCAATATCCATCTTGTCCTTTATTTCCGGAACAACGGTGCTAGTAAGGATATTGTTTCGTATTAAAATCGCAACGATCTGCTCTTCAATCTTTGTCATCGCGATCACCAATAAATTTTAATCGAGCTAAGCTTATCGCCAGCATAAATTGCAATTACCATCTTTTTTACCTCTTCCTCTTCTTTGATAAAAAGCTCGGCGCGCTCGCCGTTTTCTAGGGTAAAGACATACGTATCACTCTTTTTTACGTATGCTCTCTCCGTAAATTTATCAAAAATTTCAGATAAAATATAATTGATCTTAGGCGTTCTTATATAGCTTATGTCTACGCCGTCGCAAAGCGCCAAATAAAGCATCTTTTTTTGAAAAATTATAGTCGAATAAAGAGAAGCATTCTCGCGAGCCTCTTTCGTCTTATAAAGCATCACCGTAGGCACGACGAGCTCATTTACTTTATCCATCTTTAGGCACGCTTTAGCATACATATTTGCAAGTGCCTCGCTCTGCTCCTCTATGAATAAATTTCGCACGCCTTCTTTGCAGATACGGTTATACTGACCTATCTGATCCCAGTTGCTCACGTCATCGGCGCTAACTGCAAATAACGATGCGATCGCAAAAGCTAAAATATATAAAATTTTCATATTTCATCGCTTCTTATCTTTGAAATGTGGTTAGAAATTTCGCTATTTTTCGCCTTTGCATTAAAGGTCTCAAGAGCGTAAAGCGCGTCTTCCTTACGACCCTTTTTATAATTGGCTTTAGCAAAAATTATCCAGCTGGCGACGTTGTCCTTATCAAGCTCATTTGACGTAAGAGCCCATTTGATCGCATTGTCGTAGTCTTTCTTATTATACGCTTCTTCGGCTAGCGATAGCGAATACTCAATCTTATTCGTCGCGTAAAATTTGCTCTCCAAGCTCTGTTTATCTTCGCTTAAATTTGAAGTTTTTATCTCAATCCTGGAACTTAGCGGAGCGCTACTTGCAGTATTTGTAGAACCTCCCGAGAAATTTGATTTAGGCGGCAATGGAGCGCGCCCAAAATCTATAACCTCGTTTTTAGGCGGCTGATTTGCGAAAGCTGCGTTATTGGCATTAGGTACGTTAAACGTAGGAGCGTTTTGATTGCCAAAATTCTGTCCGCCAAAATTTTGACCGCCGAAATTTTGCGCCTGAGCCTGCCCGCCATAGTTTCCGCCATTTTCGTAATTATTAGTTATCTTAAACCCACCGGAATCCTCGCTGGATAGCACACCCACATCGTTTAAATTTAAGCTTGGGCGTTCCTTTTCGTGTT
The DNA here is from genome assembly GCA_963456995.1 of uncultured Campylobacter sp. Lineage (GTDB taxonomy): Bacteria > Campylobacterota > Campylobacteria > Campylobacterales > Campylobacteraceae > Campylobacter_B. The sequence continues at coordinate 5,845 of CAUONQ010000027.1, forward strand.
TAGAAGTACGGGCGACTTTCGGCGCGCTGATATTATAATCCTCTTTGGAAATATTATTTTGCACTGCAAGATCTGCCGCCTGCTGCTCGGCATCACTAGCAGAATTTGTAGCACCACCTTTGTCTTCAATATTTTGATTGATACTTGCCATACTGACGCTATCACTGTCTTTAAGCAGCCAGAATATCGCTCCGATCGCAACCGAGATCAATATCAAAAGCCCCAAAATCGTCTTGTCGAATCTCAATACGAAATTCGGCTTAGATTTCAGGAAAGAAAACTGCTTTCTGTTTTTGTTATACTCTTCCCATTTTTTTTCAAGTTCGTTTACTTCGTAAAATTCAAGCATTTATTATCCCCGAGCCTATCGCTGCCATCTCTATAATTTTATTATTAATCTGCGAAAAACTAATTTCCGTAGGTTTATTTACTTCGTAATACTCAAAAAGCTCATACATCTTATACATAAGCTTGTTGATGTTCCTCATATTGCCGTCCGTTAAATTTAAAATCAAATCGAAATTATCGTCGCTAAACATAAAATAGTATTGTTGAAAGCCGTGAAGTACAAGCTTTTTTTCAATATACAGCTTGACTTCGCCTAAATTTGAATTAGGAAGCTCGATGCTCTCCCAAATTCTAGTTTTAAAATAATCCTTCGCGAGGCGATCTTCCTCGTCCGTCTTATGCACTGTAAATAAAAATTTAAATAATCTGGTATCTGCCATAAGGCGAATTTTTTCTATTAAATTTCCTGGATACAGCTGAGCTTCGTCGAGCAAAATAACGACCTGCTCTACCGCTCCGACATTGGTAGAGATACCAAATCTTTCTCTATAAATCCGCATAAAATTTTCATAATTATCAATCGGCTCGCTAGGAGTAGAATGAAAAATCTGCGAATAAAGCTCTAAGAAAAATTCTTTCTCATCAAAAAACGGCTGCGGCACAAATACGACTCTTACCTTTTTCTCAAGATCAACCTTGATTTTATTAAGCAAAAATGTCTTGCCACAGCCCGGTTTGCCGTAGAAAAGTATAAGTTTTAACGGCTTTTGCAAAGCATTTAAAATTTTATGATAAGCAAGGGTCGATTTATCGAGATTAACGAAGTCTGAGACTTCGTTATCCTCGATAAAAATCTCCTTGATCGCCGTATAGTTATTACTCATTTTCGTAGATGGATTTTGAGTAACCTAGCTCTTTAAGAGAGGTAGCAAGCGGCGCGCCGGTATTGTCAATGATATGTGGAGTTACTACAAAGATTAGCTCTGATGTGCTCAAAACATCGGCAGTACTTTTGAAAAGATTTCCGATTAATGGAATTTCAGCTAGCACAGGCACCCTAGTGTTATTCTTGGACTTAGTTGCGCCGATTAAACCGCCTAAAATTACAGTATCGCCATCATCTACCCAAACTACACTAGAGAGTTTCTTTTGCAAGGTATCAGGTGCGATATCTCTTCTGCCATTCTCTCTCCTTACATTATCTTCGGCATATTTAAGAGAACTTAAAGACGGATTAATTCGTAGCATAATCCTATTATCATCTGAAATTTCAGGCAAGATATTCAAAAGAATACCTACAAAGATCGAATACTGATCGTCCGACTGAGTATCTCCGCCTTGATAATCACCTGTAGTAGTGGATTTTAATACGTAGTTAATGGTATCACCTACAGAGATAATAGCAGGCTGATTATTCATCGTAGTTACCTTAGGACTTGAAATAATCTTGGTTTTACCTTTAGTCTCTAGAAAGTTAATCAAACCGTCGATATTGAAATTTAGATTAGCCCCTATCGTCCAAGTTCCATGAGTATCGCTAGCCTTTCCTCTATTGCCGTTATCTATGTGATAGCCTGAAAGTTTCTTTGGATCCCCGCCCACATAGGTATTAAATCCTAGTTGGAACTTACTCCAATCTATACCGGTGGTGTATTCGTTATTTAGCTCGACAGATATGATATTTACATCTAGCAAGACTTGACGACTAAGGCGTTTTTGCATACCGCTTAGATATCTATCTACGCGAGCTATCTGAGACTTCATAGCAGTAACGGTTACTAAACCGGCATTTTGATTTATAATAGGAGCGACTGCGACGTATTTTTCGGTACCGTTATTTAAAACAGAAGTGATTTCCTCGCTAATCTTCTCCCAAAAATCAAATTTCTCTTTGGTAGTGATCTTATTATCTTCTTTATTTTCTTTATCGTCGCTATCATCTACTTTCGTAGGTGCGGAATCGACAGAAGATTTAGTAACAGCAGTGCCTTCTCTAATAGAAGTGATGTAATCCACTTTAAAAGTCCTAGTCTCTAGCGCTGAAATTTTTAATATGCCATGAGAATACTCATAGCTTAGATTATTCTCTTTTATGAGTAGATCTAAAACTTCGCGTAAAGAAAGGTCTTTGATACTTACGCCTTGCAGCGGCTTGCTCATCTCCTCTTGAGCGATAGCGTCTTTTGCTACCACTGAAAAGCGGCACATATCGGATAGCTGAGTTAGCATCTCGTTTAGCGTAACGGTATCGTTAATCTTAATATTTAGCGCCTTCCTATCGCAGTTACCTGCAGTTGCGGGAGCGGCATATAGACTAGTAGCCGTAACAGACAAAGCAAGCATAGCGGCTATGCTAAGCTTTTTACTTATATGTAATAATGACATTTTGACTTCCTTGTTTTAGTGTTAGTTCGACTTTATTTTCATCGTCGTTGGTAATAATAACGCTATTACCCGTTATTTGCACGATCTTATATGAGCCTACATACTCGCCCAAACCATACCACTTATCGTTTAGCTTAACCTTATCACCCATAATACCTACTAGCTGATAACCTAGATCCACCTGCTGATTAGCTTCTCTAGGCGCATTAGCTTCTTTAGGATAAAACGGATCTTGCAAAGAAGCTATCTGCTCATCGCTAAGACCCACTCTAGGCTTACTAAGATCATCGAATATCGCATCGTACTTAGCTTTATAGGCTCCATTACTAGGCGCCACCGTCTGATTATTATCTACAGCAAATAGAGCAGTAGAAAGTAGCAAAGAGCATAAAATTAACTTTTTCATTAGTAATTTACTCCCCAGATAGATATACCGATGCTTCCACCGATTTTGCCATTTTTAGTGGCATTGATATCCATCTTATTTACATCTACGATCATCTCCGATTGTTCTATAAGGTTGATATACCTAAGGACATTCGAAAATGCTCCTTCAAATTTCACATCTATATCCAGCAAAGCTTCAGGCTGAAAAATTTGTTTGATGCTAGGCTCTCTTCTATCGCTGTGAATAGCATAAATTTTAATATTGTTATTCTCTGCGATCGTTGAGAGGCTATCCATAAATTTAGCCCAGTTCTTTTCATTATAGGTAAGCTTTGAAATTTCTTTTAGCTTACCGTCTAGATACCCACGCTCTTCAATAATATTGTTAAGGTTGGTCCTAGCACCATTGAGGATATTGCGCTTATTATCAACGAAAGCTTTAGGATCACCACCGAAGAAC
>CAUONQ010000028.1:0-9239 GCA_963456995.1 uncultured Campylobacter sp.
TTTAATGTATAATCTCAAATCAAAATTTCAAAAGGCGGCGCGTTGAAAAATCCCTTCCTATCGCTTAAATACTCAAATTTTAGAATTTATTGGATCGGGATGAACCTCTCGCTGATCGGTTCTTGGATGCAAAGCGTCGCGCTGCCGTGGCTAGTGCTAAGCATAACCGCAGATGCTTTTAAAGTCAGCCTTGTAGCCGCGGCGCGGTTCTTGCCCGCGCTACTTTTTACGCCGTTTTCCGGTGTACTGCTCGATAAGTTTAATCGCAAAAAGATCCTTTTGCTCGCTCAAATAGGCATGGCGGTGACCGCTTCAATTTTCGCGGTTATGAGCTTTTGCGAGCTATATTCTTTCGGCAAAATTTTATTTTGCGCTTTTGCAAGCGGCATCTTTACCAGCATGGACGCCCCGAGCCGTCAGTCGATGGTAAAAGACCTCATCGACTCACCCCGCGATCTAGCCAACGCCATAGCGTTAAATTCTATGTCATTCAACGTCGCTCGTATCGCAGGACCCGCACTTGCGGGGATCGTGATGGCGCTGTGGGGCGTAGGCTTTTGCTTTTTATTCAATGCTCTTAGCTTTTTAGGCATCATCGTTTCGCTGTTTTTCATAAAAATTCCGCCATCCGCTACTACGCTATCTAGCAGAAGCGGAGGCGTTTTTGCCTCGATCGGTGCTGGAATTTCGTATGTCTTGCACAAAAAAATTCTAAGCGAGCTAATGATAATAGTGCTTATCGTAGCGACGCTGGTGCCAAATTATAATGTAACGATCTCGGCACTCGTTAAGCTTAGCCTCAGCGCGGATGAGAGAAGCTTTGGATATTTGATGTCGGCTCTAGGCGTGGGAGCCTTTTGCGGCGCGCTTTTCGTAGCGGTTTTTGATAAACTCGGCATCCGCAAAATCAGATCGTGCGCGATCGCTATGGGGGCAAGCTTAGCTCTTACTGGGGCTGCGAATTCCTTCGCATGGGCTGCGGCAGGGCTTGCCGTAACTGGGTTTCTTTTCGTAATCACAAACTCAAGCATCAACTCCACCGTGCAAATGCACGTAAGCAACGAATTCCGCGGGCGCGTGCTTAGCTTATACGCGCTATTTTTAATAGGTAGTACGCCATTTGGAGCGCTAATATCGGGCTTTTTTACCGAGCTACTGGGCGCTCGCGTAGCTCTTGCGATCTGCGGTGCAATTAGCATTTTGATACTGCTGGCGCTATTTTACGGCTTTAAAATACGGCGCAGGACGCATTTTATCTTTCGAGATAAAGTCTAAGCCAAAAGCTGCATTATCAAAATTAACCTTATTTTTACGATGAAGCCTTAGAATTCCTACCGAAATTTAAAGGTAAGGAGTTTTTATGAATAGACGAAATTTCCTAAAAAGCAGCGCCGCGATCGGCACGCTAGCGACGCTAAATCTAAATTTAAACGCTAGCGCGGTCACCGGCGGGACGGAAAAGAAAGTCGCCAGCGTCTGCGAGATGTGCTCCTCGCGCTGTCCTATCGAGGTGACCGTCAAAAACGGTCGCGGCGCTCTCATCGAGGGCAACCATCGCTTTTCAAACAAAACCTCGGTCTGCGCTCGCGGAGGCGCGGGCATAAATCAGCTCTACGACGATCAAAGGCTCATTAGGCCGCTCATTCGCGTGGGCGAGCGCGGCGAGGGTAAATTTAAAGAGGCAAGCTGGGACGAGGCGCTTAAAATTTGCGCGCAGAAGCTCGGTGAGATTTCGCAAAAATAAGGCCCGCAAAGCGTAGTTTTCACCTCTAAAACGGGCGAACACCACACTCAGATGATGAATTTCGCCTGTGCATACGGCAGCCCGAATATCTACTCGCACTGGTCCTGTTGCCCGATCACCTACAATATCGCCGTGCCGCACACCTTCGGCACCAACATGCAAAGAGACTACGGCGACGCAAAATATATCGTAAATTTCGGCCACAATCTCTTTGAGGGCATCGACATCTCAAAAACCAAAAAGCTCGCAAAAGCCGCAAGTAGAGAGGACGTAAAGCTTTTGGTGCTCGATCCGCGCTTTAGCATCGTAGCTTCCAAAGCCGACGAGTGGTTGCCGATAAAGCCGGGAACCGACGCAGCGTTTTTGATGGCACTAATTCACGTCTGGCTGCGCGATAACAAATACGACAAAAAATTTATCGAACAATACGCCGTGGGGCTAGAGGAGTTAAGGCAGTCCGTGAAGGATACGACGCCGCTTTGGCAAGAGGGCATCACGGGCATCAAGGCAGACAAGATCGAGCGCATCGCAAATGAAATTTACGCCGCAGCTCCCGCAGTCATAATCGATTGGGGTCATAAAACCACGACCGCCAAAGCCGAATACGTCCGCACGCGCGCAATCGCGATCGCAAATGCGCTGATGGGAAACGTCGAGAAAAAGGGCGGGATCTACTTCTCAAAGGACTCTAAAACCTTCAACACGCTTTGCAAAGAGGATCTATTCCCTACCATCTCAAACCCCGATAAAAATTTTAAAATTCCAAAGACCGCGCGCATCGACGGCTGCGGCGAAGAAGGTAGCGAAAATTTCTTCGTGCCGCGCAAACACGGCGTTTTGATGCAGATCGCGCCTACGATTTTAAGCGAAAAGCCTTACCCCGTAAAAGGCTGGGTCAGCACGCGCTTTAACCACCTCATCAACGTTGCGGGCGTGGATAAGAGCGTAGAAGCGATCAAAAAGCTAGATTTCGTGCTCGCAATCGACGTGTATATGAGCGACTTTGCGTGCCTAGCCGACGTGATCTTGCCCGAATCCACGTATCTCGAGCGCGATGAATCGATTCAAAACAAAGGCGGCGCCGCGCCGGGATTTGTGATGCGAAACAAAGCCGTCGAGCCGGTGGGCGATACGAAGTGCGGCTATGAAATTTTTAGAGAGCTTGCAAGGGTGATGAAGATCGATAAAGATTACACCTGGAACAACATCGACGAATACCGCATGCAGCAAGCCAAAGGTAACGCCGAGCTGATCGCAAATTTAATCAAAAACGGCTACGTAAGCTACAAGGTGCCGAAGCTGTATTACCGAGAGCCGAAGCTCGTGGCTAAATTTATCGATAAATATCCTGCCGCGGCGGAGTTCGTGGACGAAAACGGCGAGATGAGCTCGCAGATGAAATTTAAAACCCCAAGCGGCAAGATCGAGCTTTTCGCGCCGAAAGTGGAGGAGCTTTTCGCGGGATACGGCTGCTTAAATACCGAGGGTATGGACGTATTCGGCGGGCACAAATACTGCCTGATGACCGGCAAGACCGCGCTTCACACCAACGGTCACACTCAAAATGTCAAAATTTTAAACGATATGATGAGCGAATCGCCGGTTTGGATCAGCCCGGCTTCCGCAAAAGCAGAGGGGCTAAAGACGGGCGATATCGTGAAGCTTAAAAACAAATTCGGCGAGCAAAAAGCTAAAATTTTCGTCACGCAAGGCATCAGAGACGACTGCCTATTTTTATACCACGGCTTTGGGCACGTAAGCCCGGGGCTAAAGCGCACGAACGGCATAGGCACGAACCAAAGCGTCCTTCTCGATCCGGCTGCGGGTCCTGTGGTAAGCACGATGGTAACCAACGTCGGCGTCGATATAGTTAAAATTTAAGGGGGCGGTTATGAAAAAACTCATAATGATTCACGACGAAAATTTATGTATAGGTTGCCAAGCCTGTTCGGTTGCGTGCAGGAATGAAAACGGCGTACCAAGCGGCGTTTATAGGCTGCAGGTGCACGGCAAAACAATCGGCGTTTTTCCGAATTTAAAACTTGATTATTCGCGCGCCAGCTGCGTTATGTGCGAGGATAGCCCCTGCGTGGACGTCTGCCCTACGGGAGCGAGCTTTAAAACCAAAGACGGCGTAACGCTCATAGACGAGAGGCTTTGCGTCAGCTGCAAATACTGCATCCTGGCCTGTCCTTACGACGCGAGGTTTGTAGATCCCGTCACGCACGCTATCGGCAAATGCACCTTTTGCTACACTAACCGCACTAGCAAAGGCTTACAGCCTGCATGCGTAAGTGTGTGTCCGACGGATGCTTTAACTTTCGGCGACGTAAATGACGTAAATTCCGAGGTAAGCAAGCTGCTAGCCAAAACAAGCGTAGAATATCCAAAAGCGTATCTAAACACCAAGCCGCGCCTAGCGAATATCAAAAACAAAAAAGGAGGACGCTATGAATAATATGTGGGGCGATATGAGCCAATACTCTGAAATTTACTGGCCTTGGCCGATTGCGATTTATCTATTTTTGGCGGGTCTTAGCGCGGGAGCGACGATGGTGGCGCTTTTAGTCAAATGGAACCGCCACGAAAGCGAGCAAAATTCCATCTGGGATGCGATGATTAGAGCGGGTGCGATCACGGCGCCGCTTACGATCTGCGCGGGGCTTTTGCTTTTGATCTTTGATCTGGGCAAGCCATTTAGCTTTTATCTTTTGCTGATCAAATTTAACTTCGGCTCGGTGATGAGCCTCGGTGTTTTGGCGCTTTTAATCTACGTTCCGTTTAGCTTTGTATTTGCGCTATGCGTATTCGGCGAGGAAATTTGTAAATTTAAACTACTTGCGTTCCTACGCCCTATCGTAAATTTACTAAGCTCATTCGCCAAAGCCTCCAAAGCTTTCGAGCGAGTTTTGTTTATCCTTGCTCTTTGCGTGGGCGCATATACGGGTTTTTTGTTAAGCGCGGTGATGAAAATTCCGCTTTGGAATACTCCGGTGCTGCCGATTTTATTTCTGCTATCGGGCTTTTCCAGCGGCATCGCGGCGAGCATTTTAGTGGGACTTCTGTTTTTTAAAGGCTCGTTAAACAAAGATAGCATAAAATACCTTTTGGTGCTTGATCTGCGCGCGATACTCTTTGAGATTCCGCTTTTATTCATTCTGTTTGTCGGTATGTATTTTGAGGGCGGCACTAGCGCGCTTGCGGCACAGCAAGCTTTGACGCACGAGGTTTACGGTAAAATTTTCTGGATCGGCGTTTTAGGCACGGGGCTCATCGCTCCGATCATTATCGCCTTTACGGCGCTGAAAAACCACGCCTACAAGCCTGCGTTTATAGTTTTAAATTCTTTCGTCGTGCTTTGCGGCGTCATTCTGCTTCGTTACTACATCGTATATGCGGGGCAAATTTGCACGGGAGCGTAGTCTCGCTCCCGATTTAGGGAGTGAGTTTGAAAATTTTACTTTTAGAAGACGATTTTGAATACAGAAGCAGCGTAAGTGAGTATCTGCAGGAGCTTGGCTACGAGGTGGACGAATGCGAAAGCGGCGACGCAGCCTGCGATAAGATCGCCGCGAATGCATACCACTTGCTGATTTTAGACATCAAAGTGCCGGAGGTTTCGGGCGAAGAGGTGCTTAGATACGCGCGAAACCTCGGACTCAACACCCCCGTAATGATGATGACCTCACTCGGCGACATCGACGATTTAAGCCAGTGCTACGAACTAGGCTGTAACGAATATCTAAAAAAGCCCTTCCACCTAGCCGAGCTTAAATTTAGAGTAAGCGAGCTGATGCGAAAGTATTTCGGCGACGAAAAAGGCGCCGTTAAGATCGCGGGCAAATTTTATTACTTCGCAAATTTAAAAATTTTAAAACGCGCAGACGAAGAGATATCGCTAAGCGCCAAAGAGATTAAAATCATAGAATTTCTGCTCGCCAATATCAAAAGATTCGTTAGCGTCGATGAGCTCATCGCCGACGTGTGGGACGGCGAGGCTGGCAGCGTCGATGTGCGCGTGCATATCAGCAACCTCCGCTCCAAAACGAGCAACGATTTCATCCTCTCCAGCCGCGGACTCGGATATAAGATCAATGCTTAAAGGGTTTAAATTTACGCTTTTTAGCGCGATTTTTATCATCGGCGCCTTTATAAGCGAGAGCCTTTATATCATCTATTTAAATTCCAAAATCGAGGAGAGCGCCGACGTCGCCGAGCTGATACAAAAAAGCGGCGAAGCTCTAGCCGGCGCGTATCCCGATCTAAAAGACGAGCTCATCTACGACTACGCGATCCTAAACGCAAACGGCGAAATTTTAAGATCAAACCTCAGCGTGCAGCCGCCCGATTTTGCGTTTATTACGCTGAAATTCGGCGGGCGGGTATTTTTTAAGCGCCACTTTCTGCATGACGGCAAGCTGCATTTTTTCGTCATCTCAAAAAAGATAAGCTACGCCAAGATAGAATTTATCGCGATCTCTACGATCTTTATCACGATTTTCGTAGCGCTCATCATCGCGCTGTTTAACTACAAAATCATAAAAAATTTCTACGCGCAGCAAAGCAACCTCATCAAGGCGTTTTTCAACGACGCGATGCACGAGCTAAAGACCCCTCTGGGCGTCGCGCTCATCAACACCGAGATGCTTGGGCTGCGCGACAAACACACCGCGCGCATAAAATCCGCGCTCAAGCAGATGGTCATTACTTACGAGGACGTGGAGTATTTCATCAAAAGCGGCAAGATGAGCCTAAAAAGCCGCCGCATCGATATGAGCGAGTTTTTGGGCGCTAGGATAAATTTTATCTACCTGGTCGCAAAAAGCAAAAACATAAGTCTGCAATCGCGAATAGCGCCCGATGTGAGCGTTTTTATGGATGAAACCTCGCTGATGCGCCTCATTGATAATACGCTAAGCAACGCCATAAAATACTCTCGCCCCGGCAGCAAGATCATCATCGGGCTGGAAAAAGGGGTGAGCATAGCGGTCTTTAGCGTGCAGGACTTCGGAATCGGCATAAAGGATACGAGCGCGATCTGGGAGAGATACTCGCGCGAAAACGCGGCTCTTGGCGGATTCGGCCTTGGGCTAAATATAATCGATAAAATTTGCAAGCGCTACGGAATCGCAAAAAGCGTCAGCTCAAAACCGAACGAAGGCAGCACCTTTTGCTACAAAATCCCGCTGTTTAAGCAAAAGCTTTTAGACTAAAGGCGCGTTAAATTTAGGCGTAAATTTTAAAATTTAGAAGTGAAATTTGCGCGGCTAGGGTTTTTTAAAATTTTGTTTTAGCGCGACTTTTCATCCGCCTTTAAACAAATCCTCTCTTACCAGGCGATCCGCTATTTCTTCGGCATTGTTTTTATAAATTTTAAAATCGCTATTGCCACATGTGTCGATTTTAAAGTCATCTTCGCTATATGATCTGGTTTGAATCTCTCTTTCATAATATTGCTTTCTATCCAATAAATCTTTGGGAGTATATCCTTCAGGAACTCTAACCGAAATAGCACTGAATTTAAAATCATCATAAAGAATGAAGCTTTTATCAAGATATAAAAGATATTTATTTAATCCTTTGTATTCAATTACTGGCATATCAAAGCCCGCAAAGCCCTCCGCTAAATTTATCTTTAGCCTTTCTGCTATATTTACGGGTTTCATTTGAAATTTCTCGACAAAAATATTTCTATACAGCAGCCAAGCGTCTTGATTTTTACGTTTTTCTATCTCATACTCTTTGGATAAAACTTCCAACCAATCATCGTTATTAAATTTATCCGTCTCATAAAAGCCTACTTTAACGGCAAATTCTCCATTGCCGTAGTTGCAAGCTTCATTGTCATATACATAATAGCATCTGTCTGTAATAGCGGCATAAAACAATACGGATCTGTCTAAGGTATCTAAAATTCCGCGCTTAAAGCGCTCCTCTTTAGACAAAATCCTATCCTCTTTTAGGCAGTATCCCTGCTTGTATTTGTCGTAGTCGGAAAGGGAAACTACGGCAAAGCCTCGCGAAGTGGAGTAGTCGGGGATTATGCGGATAAATGCGGCGCAGAGTATCGCCGTCAGAAGCAGCATGCCAGCTATTGCTTTAAATTTAAAAGATTTATAAAATTTCATACCGACGCTCCTTTTAAAATTTAAAATTTCAGCGCAAATTTCCGTAATCTTGCGATTAAATTTAAAACGCTCGCCGCCGCGACAAGGCAAACAAGCGGCAAGCACTTAAATTTAACCTCGCTGCTATCCCTTGCGGTGCAGAACTATATAGCCCAGCTTCGTGCCGTTTTCGTCCGAAAATGCCCGCACGTAAAAATAATGCCCGTCCTTTTTGATAAAGCTCTGCGCCCCAAAATCAAGCGTCGCCAAAATCGACAAAACATCGTAATCCGGCGCGCTGTTTACGACGATAAAGTCCTTGATAACGCCTATTTTATCGTAGAAGCAGTCGGTTTCAAACCTCTTATCTACGAGGATAAAAATATCGTTTCCCATGCGGTTAATCTGCGCGATGACGTGCTCGAAATCGAGCATTATCTCGGCGCTTCCGATAAATTTGCCCTCGCTAAAAACGGGCGAAATTCCGCGCATAAAAACCCCGCATCGCCCCATCTCCACAAGCGCTTTAGGAAGCAGGCTCTGGCGGATCTGCAAAAGCGAATGGCGAAAGGAACTCAGATCGTCGTTATAAAATTCGTCGCTCCAGCTTCTAGCCAGGCTTCTAGTGCTTTGCGTGTGAAAATGTATCTTAACGCCCGTATAGAAGGGCACTGCACTCAAAATGTCTTTGTATTTTTTCGTCACGTCCATGCACTCGCCGTGTTTGCCGCTTTCGAAGCAGCGCACCACGTCGCTATTCTGCGATAAAATCAGCGAGATCGCAAAGGCGTTTAGCTTCTCTTCATCGACGATCTTTTCAAACAGGCTCGCGCTAAAATCGAACTGCTGCTTGATTTTTATCTCGTTTTCCTCGCTTTTAAAGCGCAGATAAAACGCAAAGGTGGCGACGCAGCAAGCAAGCGCGAAAAGGCTTAGGTATTTTTTGGAGCGCGCGCCTATCATCTGAATTCCATCTTTAAATTTGCCGCTAAAACCTCTGCAAATTCGCTAAATTCCGGCAGATCGAGTTTGCCGTTTCGCATCTTTTTTCCCCAGACGGACTCCGGGAAAAAGCTGTCGTTTTTAAAGCGCGCCTGGACGTGAAAATGCACGCGCGGCACGTAGTTGGCGAAGCTTGCGATGTTGATTTTATCGGGCGCGTAAAACTCCCGAAGGCTCTTTTCGCACTGAAGCACGGCGCGCCACAGATGCGCCAGCGTCGCCTCGTCGCAGTCGCTAAGCTCTTTAAATTTCGCCTTTGTAAAGACCTTCACCCACGGCACTTCGTGCTCCTCGCGCTCCACATAAATCATCTCATCTTCGTAAATCATCGCTTCTCCTTGAAAATGGAATTTTAATACAAAGCCCATTAAAGCTCGGTAAATTCC
>CAUONQ010000029.1:0-9212 GCA_963456995.1 uncultured Campylobacter sp.
CTTTTATGGCAATCCTAGCTATAAGGCACGCCATAAGTTTGCGATAAAATCGCGCAGTATTTGCCAAGATAAATTCCGTATTAAAGCAGCGGCTTGCTAAATCAGAATTTATCGTCTTACGGAGACGATCTTTGGCTCGTAAATTTAAAAGGCGGGCTATAAAGCCGCGGCGAGATGAGTTAGAATTTTATCCTCGAGGGCTCCATCGGTTTGCTGTAGAAGTAGCCCTGCATATATTTAATCCCCATCTCTTCTAAGATGATTGAAATTTCGTGGTTTTCTACGTATTCGGCGATGAGCTCGTAGCCCTGCTTGCGCGCGAAGTTAGCGATAGTTTCGACGATGGCGCGCGAGTTTTTATCGTTTGCGATGTTTTTGATGAGCGCTCCGTCGATCTTTATGTAATCCACATCGAGCGTTAAAATTCTATAGTAGTTGGAGTATCCGCTGCCAAAATCGTCTATCGCGACCTTGCAGCCGTAGTTTTTGGCTACGGCGATGAAGCTTCTAAGGCTCTCGTAATCGTCGAATTCCTCGCTTTCTAAAATTTCAATAAATAGATTTGAAGCATTTGGGCTGGATGCGAGCTTGCGCTCTAAAAGCTCCTTGATGCCTTCGTTTGCGATGTCAAAATATGAAAGATTTATGCTAAAGCAAGTCCCTGCGAAGCGGTCTAGCAAGCGAAAAGCTTCGTTTATTACGACCTGAGTTAGTGGGATGTAAAGCGAGGTCTGCTTTGCGATGTCGATAAACTCACCCGGGCAGCGCGTCTTGCCTGAGCGGTCGATTAGGCGGATTAGAATTTCATATACTAACGGGACATAATCACCGCCCTCGGTGCCGTAGGTGTTACCACTAGGATCGCGGTGGGTGATATCAAATATGGGCTGAACAAGCACAAAGACTTGATTTTTCTTGATCGCATTTTGAATGGTGTTGATCATAATCTGATTTTGCAGATACTTCTCCTCAATCGCGTTAGGACGGGAGTAAAATCCCACGTGCTCGTTTTTGCTCTGCGCCTCATACATCGCCATAACCGCCTGAAAGACCCTATTTGCGCCGCCCGCTACGTCGGCGCGCTCGCTTACGCCCATCGTGATATTTAAAGGCGCGGACGCAAAGCCCTCGGTGGTATGGAGATTAAAGACCTTGTCGGTGAAATATTTATTTATGATCTCCACGTCGCGCGCGACATTTAGCCCCTCGTAAAATAGGCAAAACTCATCCGATTGGATGCGAAAGATACTAGCTTTGATCTCGTGCGATTCGATACACATCGCAAGCGTGCGCGCAAAGGAGCGCAGAATTTCATTCGTCGTCTCCGCCTTGTAAAAAAGTCGCAAATTTACAAAATTTACGATAGTTATATAGATCGCTACGCCCGTTTTTTCGGCATTTATTAGCTCATATAGCGCTGCTTCGTTGCCCTGGCCTGTAAGATGATCGATATAGACTTGATTGTTTAAGCTCTCCTTTGCGCTCGCAAGAGCTAGCTTCATAATCTCGCGCTCGCCGATATCATGAGCGTAAAGCGCATATAGCGGCGGCTTGGATGCAGCAGCGATATTTGCTAGTCTTAGGCTCACATCGGCTAGCTCGCCGTTTTTACGAAGCAGGCGCGTATCTTTGGCGCTTTTATTTACCATCGTAGGAAGTTCGATCCCTTTATCTTTGTGCATCAAAACTCCAAGATCGCTCCCTTCCAGCTCACTTTGTTCGTAGCCGCTTAAGCTAAGCGCGCTTTTATTGGCGTATAAAATTTTAAAGCTCTGATCTGCCAAAACTATCGCTTCGCCTGCTTGCTCGCATAGTGCGCGATAGGGCGCGAGGGCGCGTTTACTACGCAAAGCATCGGAATTTATGATGTAAGTAAGCAGTAAAAACGACAAAAACACAGCCGTGTAAAGCATCGTCATTTGCATAAACGAGCCGTAGAATTCCTCGCTAGCGTAAGAAAATCGCTCGCGCAGGCTTGCGAAGCGCTCGTTTAGCAACGAGAGATTATCGCTTACGATGATATTTTGCCGCTCGAAATTCCTTAAAATTTGCCGCGCGATTCCTATAAACGCAGCTTCGTCGGGGCTTGACGCATCTGCGCTTTCTAGCGCACTTTTTAAAGCAGAGATCTCGGAGCGATTTTTATAGTTAAGTCCTAAAATTTGAGAGTAGAGATTTGCTCTTTGCGCATTTGCACCACTGGATAAAAATTTTTGCTGAAGACTTTGAAAAAGGATTAAATTCTGCGAATTTAAAGCCCCAAGCTCATCCAAAAGTGAAATTTTATCGCTAAAAGCGCTTCCGATCGCGCGCACATCGCTGCTAAGTCCGATTTTATCGATGATTTTGTCTTTTTGCAGAGCTTGCAGAACCTGATAGATGCCGCGCATATCGGCATTTGCGATCGAAAAGTCCCTTCTTGCGATCTTTGCATCAAATAATATATTTAAGCGGTTATCGGCGTTATCGATCAAAGCTAGCTCGCGCGAAATCGTGCTAAATCTCGCTACATCTCTTAGCGACGAGAAATAATTCCCGGCGATGATTATGCCTAATATCATAATCCCCACCATCAAAGCCCACATTATCTTATCTTTCATCCTGCGCCTCCGTCATCTCGCCCTTAAGCGTAGCTAAAAAGCTCATCAAAGCATCAAGCTCTTTGTCACTAAGATCGTATTTTAGCAGATCCTTTGCGATCTGCCGCACCGCAAGACGCAAATCCGTCTGCCCGTTTACGTAAGGTGCGGTTTGCGTGATATTGCGCAAGCTAGGCACGCGGCGCAGCTCAAATCCATCGGAAGTGAACCTATGCTTAGGCGCATCCTCCTCTTCCGCGCTTGGGCGAATTTTAGTAAAGCTGCCGGTGCCAAGGCTAACGCCGTTATGACATGCCGAGCATAGCCGCACAAAAAGCACATATCCGTTATATTCGGCATCATTTAGCTTAACCTTGCCGCGCAAAAATCGGTCAAATTTGGAATTTATCGCCGTTTTGGATTTTAAAAATTCCTTCAGCGCATCAATAAAGTTCGCCGTATTTGCCTCGCCGTAAGCACTTTCAAAAGCCTGCTTGTAGGCTAAATTCTTCCTGATAAGCTTTAAAATTTTATCTTCGCTCGCGTCCAGTTCATTCTCGCTAAAAACCGACGCCGCGATCCGCGCTTCAAAGCCCGCGAAATTATAATCGCCTAAGTAGCGGTCAAAATAATAAGAATTTATGAGCGTAGGCACGCGTCCATCGCGCACCGAAGCGCCTGAGTCGTTTAGATAGAAGTTGTGGCAGCTCTCGCAGGAGCGGCCTTTGTTGCTAAATCTTACGTCGGTAAAAATTTTTGCACCCAGCCGCGCCTTTTGCGGGTCATATTTAGGCATCTCAAGCGGCGAGAAAAGATTGCCGCAAAGCCCCAAAAGCGGCGCCAGGCTAAATATAAAACAGCTTAAAGCTCGCTTTGATCTCATCACTTATCATCCCGCCTTTAGCCCGCTTTTTCAAAATCTCCTCGATCTCGCGCTCACTGGCCTTCGCGCCGTCCATATGTAGGTGCCACGCGGCATTTTGTACAGCTTCTTGCAGGCTGCGTTTTTGCTCGCGCCTCTCGGTTAAAATTTCGCTTTTAAACTTGATGTCGCGCGCTCCGAGCAGCGCCTCAAGCTTTTCGGCGGCGGTAGCAAGTCTTTTGTGCCCTGTGCCAAAGCGCTCAAACAGCGGCGCCAGCATCGACGAATTGCGCTCGCTCGCCCAGTTTAGATAAATTTTTCGCTCGCCCAAAGCCAAAAACGCTTCAAAATCCTCCGTGCTTTTCAGCGCGGGGCTCATCGTAAGAAACGCGATGTCAAAAACTGCGGGAATTTTAAAATTTTCGCTCTCGCGGGTTTTGCTCGCAGCGTCTTTTAAATTTAAAGCCTGCGCTTCTTGAGCTTGCGAGTTTGAAATTTCGCTCTGCGGGCGCGGATAAATTTTAAAATTTTCGCCCGCCGCGTCTGCAAAGCCATCGCGGCTCAGCCGCTCACAAAACTCCGCAAAGCTTAAATTTAATACGTTTTGCAAAGGGATGCCAAATTCCTGCGCGCTGCGCCTTAGCTCGCGCAGCATCCCCTCCGAGCTATCGATCGCCGTCACTTTAGCGCCCAGCGACGCGAGATACAGCGAGTAAACCCCCGTACCGGCGCCCACGTCGAGCACGCTTTTGCCCGCAAAGCTCACGCCCCAGCCGCGCAGTATCTCAAATACCCGCTTGCCGAAATCCCCTAGCTCGCCGTTAAATTTAGCGTAACTTTCGGACTTTTTATCCCAGCTATTTTCATCTGATTTTTCGCCGATTTTCTCCACCGCTAGCCTTTAAATTTTTTGTAATAATAGCAAAATTTGGCAATTTTTCCGAATTTGGGCTATAATAAATACTTTCAAAATCTAGGTGAAAGGGCGTTCATGGCGGACGTGACGATAAGAAATTTAAACTTTGCTTACGAAAAACGCGAAATTTTAAAAGATATAAACTTAAGCTACGAGCTGCGCGATTTTTTAGCGATTTTCGGGCCCAATGGCGGCGGCAAAAGCACCCTTTTGAAGCTGCTTTTGGGGCTGCTGCGACCAAGCTCGGGCACGATCGAAATTTTAGGCAGATCACCCGCGCTTGCCAGAGCGCAAATGGGCTACGTGCCGCAGTTCATCGCGATAAACAAAAGCTTTCCCATCAGCGTGCTCGAAGTCGTTTTAATGGGGCTGATAGATAAGAAAATTTTCGGCTTTTACAGTAAATCCGAGCGCGAGCAAGCCATGCAAGCCCTGGGGCGCGTAGGCATGCAAGACCTTGCAGACTGCCGTATCAGCGAGCTTAGCGGCGGACAAAGACAGCGCGTTTACATCGCGCGGGCGCTGTGCGCGAAGGCTAAAATTTTACTTCTTGATGAGCCGCTAGCGAGCATCGACACGATGGGGCAGGTTCAAATTTATGAGCTTTTAAAATCCCTAAACGAGGGCGGCTGCGGCATAATTTTAATCAGCCACGACGTGCAGCTCGCGCTAAACTACGCAAATCGCGCTCTTTACGTCGCAAACGGCTCGGCGCACACCCACGAGATCGATCCGGGAGGCAGAGCGGAATTTTTAGATCACCTGCGACGCGAGCACGGGCACTTCTGCGCCGTCGATCTCGCGCTTAACGAATGCTGCTGCAAGGAGGGCGAAAATGGCTGAAATTCTATCCTACGATTTCATGCGAAACGCCCTTCTCGGCGGGCTTTTGGTCAGTATAGTCTGCGGCGTCGTGGGCTCTTTGGTCGTGATAAATCGCATGAGCTTCATCGCAGGCGGCATCGCGCACGGCGCATACGGCGGCATCGGCATCGCGCTATTTTTAGGCATCTCGCCCGTGCTGGGAGCTAGCGTATTTGCGCTGTTTTTGGGGCTGCTCATCGCCTACGTCACGCTGCGAAACACCGAGCGCTTCGACGCCGTAATCGGCGCAATATGGGCGTTTGGAATGGCGCTTGGGATAATCTTCGCCGATCTCACGCCCGGGTACAAATCCGATCTGATGAGCTTTTTATTCGGCTCAATCTTAGCGATAAATCACGCAAATTTAATCTTCATCGGCATTTGCGGCACGGCGTTTGCGGCGCTTACGGCGTGCTTTTACAGGCAGTTTTTAGCGATCAGCTTCGATAAGGAATTCGCCCTGCTACGCGGAGTGAATACGAGCGTCTTTTACTATGTCCTCGTAGTGATGGCGAGCCTCGCGGTGGTCGCGTCGATTCAGATCGTGGGGCTAATCTTGGTGATCTCGCTAATGACGATCCCGCCCTTCATCGCCGAAAAAATTTCAAAAAGCCTAGGCTCGATGATGGCGATAAGCTGCGCGCTATCGGCGCTTTTCTGCGCGGCGGGGCTCGTTTTGAGCTTTAAGCTCAATCTAACCAGCGGTGCTTCGATAATCCTAGTCGCCTCAGTCTGCTTTTTCGCAAGCTCGATCTTTAGCAAACTTCGCGCCTAAAAGCCCGCCTAGCTCGCTAAGCAGGATGCCCGCGAGTATCAGCGCCGCGCCTAAAATTTGAAGCGCGCTTAGCTTCTCGCCGAAAGCATACCCCATTATGCCCGCGCTTACGGGCTCCAGCGCGAAAATAAGCACCGTTTTTATCTCGCTTACGCCGCGATTTTGCGCCATTGTTTGAATCACAAACGCTGCGACGGTAGCAAAAATCGAGGTTAAAACCAGCGCGAAAACAAAATCAAAACTCGGCGAAAAGATCAAATTCCCAAGTACCTTTATCTCGCCTTCAAATTCCGCGTGCGGAGCGAAAACTGCGGCAATCAGCGCGCAGACGCAGACGCAGATAAACTGCACGATCACAAAGCCGTAGAGATTGCTTTTGCGCGCGCAGACGCCCGTAAATACGATGTGAAGCGCGTATGCAAACGCCGAAATCAGCGTCAATCGCTCGCCTATGCCAAATCCTACCGCGCCGCTTGCTCCGCTTAAAAAATATAGCCCCAAAAGCGCCACGACCGCACCGCCAAAGGCGCTCGCACCGACCTTTTTGCCGAAAAACGCAAGCATTAAAAAGGGCACGATGACGACGTTAAGCCCCAAAATAAACGCTACCGTCGAAGAGAGCGCATAATCAAGCGCTATGGTCTGGCACGAAAAATCGCAAAACAGCATCAGCCCGCAAAACACGCCCCGCCCTATCGTGCCGCGGTCAAATTTGACGCCGAAGCGCAGGCAGGCGAGGTAGGTAAAAATGCTCGCCGCCAAAAAGCGCCAAAACAAAAAGCTAAAAACGTCGCCGCTATGTAGCGCGCGCTGAACCGGCACGAAAGTGCATCCCCAAACGATCGCCACGAAAAGCAGCCCCAGCTCCCACAGTCTGCTAGGCGGAGCGGGGTTTTGCACGCGGCTTTGCACGGAATTAGAATTTTGCCCAAAACTCTGCTCGGAATTCGAGCTTTGCGTAGAATTTAAATTTTTTGCAGAGTTAAAATTCTGTGTAGTATTAGAATTTTGCGAAGCGCCGGGGCTTAGCGCGGAACCATAGTTAAAGCTCTGCGGCGCATGAGCGGAGCCGTGGCCCTTTGCAATGATCTCGGTAAAATTTTCCTTTAAGCGTCGCGTATGGGCGGCAGCGAGGTTTTTTGCGGGGCTTAAATTTGGATCATCTACGGCACTCGCACGATTTAGCGAACTCGCGCTATTTGCGCCGTTGCAAGTAAAATTTTCCGCACAATTTAATATAAAATTTCCTTTGAAATTTCTTGCGGAATTTTCGCGAAGATTTGTTGCGGAGACTTTTGCGAAATTTAAAGCTTTGTTTTCGGCACAGTTCGGAATTTGCGCGGACTTTAAATTTGGCGAAAGAGCCGCGGAGCTTAAAGCAGATTTTCTTTCAAGATTTTTGACGCGCGGGGCGGAATAGAACGCGACGAGACTGCGCGCGGCAAAACCGACCGAGGCACTATTACGCACGGCAAAACCGACCAAAGCGGGATAAAATTTTAAATTTCGCACGCTCATAAAATTTAACTCGGCAGCCGCGTATTGAAATTTAAAATTTCTTTTGAGGTAGGGAGCGGGAGCAAAATTTATCGCACTGCCGGACGCTGTGTTTTTAGCGCTCTCGCACGTCTGATTTGAGATAAAATTTAAAGCGGATTTTGAATTAAAATTTTCCGCAGGCTCCAAGATAGAATTTTTCATAATTTGAAGTGAAATTTCGCCGATATTTTAGTGCGGTAGCGCCTATCTGATCGTCTTTATGGCGTTTAAAATCGCGCCCGAGTTTTTGCGAAACTCCCTTTCGTTTTTGCTTAAAAAATCGAAGCTTTCGTTGATAAAGGCACTACTGAATTCGCTACTAAAATCGTCTCCAGGCTCGCGTCCGACGGCACTTTTAAAGCTTTTAGTAAAGCTCGCATCGGCTCCTAGTTCACGTGCCAAAGGGCGAATGATTTCGTAAATTTCATCAAAGGCATTGGTGCGCAGATAGTGGCTGAATAGCACCTCGCCGCTCATTACCGCCTTAGTATCGGCTTCGGACATATCTTTTATTTTAGCCAGTACAAGCTTTTTGATCGGCTCTACGGCAAGACTTAGCTTCTTGCTCGCCAGCCTTTGCATATTCTGTACGGCGATGCTTTTTTTGCCCGCGCGCTCGGTAATGTAGCTAGGCAGATCGAGCTCGTAATCCTGTACGCCAGCGCGTTCGTATTCATTTGCGGCACGCTCTATCAAAGTGCTTAGCGAGTTTTTAAAATTTTCGCTATCGCCCGCGCCCGCGCTAAGCATTACGTCCAGTCCCTTTACGGCGACCTCCTCCCAGCTAGCAGTTGCAAATAGCGGCAATAAACAAAGGATTAATTTTTTAAGCAAAGTTTTTCCCCAATTAAAGATTAATTATTTTATTTCGAAAATTTTAATGTATAATCAACGCTTTTATAATACCAAAAGGGCTAAATATGGAGCTTTTACTCATCGCTTTCGCGCTTGCAATGGACAGCGTCGCGCTTAGTATCTCAAACGGCGCGAAATATCCGAATTTTAAATTTGCACAGATCGCGCGCGTCGCGTTTTTCTACGCGGCGGCTCAATTTATAATGCCGCTTGCAGGCTATGCTTTGGGGATAAATTTCGTAAAATTTATCGCGCAGATCGATCACTTCGTCGCGTTTGGAATTTTATCGTTTTTAGGCGTTAAAATGATCGCGGAATCCCGCCGCGAGCAGGACGAGCCCGCTCTGCGCCTAAGCGCGAAGGAGCTGGTGCTGGGTGCGATCGTCACCAGCATCGATGCGATGGCCGTGGGCGTGACCTTTGCCTTTGGCGAGACAAACATCCTCTACGCCTGTTGCGTAATTGGGCTCGTCTGCTTCGCGCTGTGCGTCGCGGCGTGCTACGCAGGCAAGCTAACGGGCGAATATCTGCACTCAAAGGCGCTCGTCTTAGGCGGCGTGATTTTGATCTTAATCGGAGTTAAAATTTTACTCTCGCACCTCGGCGTTATTGATATTTAGCCGCGCAGATATTCAGCGGGTAGGCGCGGTTAAAGTACTCTGCCGCGATAGTGGCGTAACGATACGTAATTTTAAAATTTATAAAATTTGAGATTTATAGAATTATAAAAAATTTCGCAGATTTGCTAAGCGGCGGGATTTAAATCCGATTGGGTGTGCGGCAAGAACGAAAATGTGCCGCTTCAATACGGCAAATATAGCT
>CAUONQ010000030.1:0-9163 GCA_963456995.1 uncultured Campylobacter sp.
CGTAATAACTATTACAAATACAAAATTTTAACCCAAATAGAGGAAATTACATGAAAAAAGTCGCTAGTTTGATTTTCGCAGCATTTTTGGTTTCGGGCTGCTCCTATTTTGAAAAAAAGGAGAAAAGCGGCACGAAGCAAAGCGGCGAGGCTCCCGCACTGCCGGTAGGCGTATTTACCGCCAAATCCGCCGACGTACCGATAATTTTGAAATTTAACGGACAGACCGTGAGCGAGCTTGAGATAACGCTAAAGCCGCAGGTTTTGGGTACCATCGAAAAGCAGCTTTTTGAGCCTGGACGTAGCGTCAAAAAGGGCGACGTTCTCTACGAGATCGACCGCTCGCGCTACCAAGCGGCGTTTGACAGCGCAAACGCTAATCTGCAAAACGCCTCGGCGGACTACAAAAGAGCCAAGGCGCTAAAAGCTAGCAACACGATCTCTCAAAAGGACTTTGACACCGCAAAAGCCGCATTTATGGTAGCCGAAGCAAATTTTAAAAGCGCAAAGATCGATCTTGATCACTCGCTCGTAACCGCGCCTTTTGACGGCATGGCTGGCGATACGCAAAAAGACGTAGGCGCATACGTAAACGTGGGCGAGGATCTGGTTAGGCTTTCTAAATTTGATCCGATCGACGTGGAATTCGGCATCGCGGACGTCGATAGGCTGGAGCTTGATGCAAATTTAAGAAACGGGCAGTGGAAGCAGCTGGGACGTCAGGTAAGCATAAATCTCGGCGGCAAGGACTACAATGGCACGCTAAGCTTCATCGATAGCGTCATCAATACAAACACAGCGTCAGTCAGCGCCAAAGCTCAAATTCCAAATCCAAACTTAGAAATTCGCCCGGGGGTTTTTACCAAAATAAGCGTCGATGGCTTTTATCAGAAAAACGGCTTTAAAATTCCTCAAGTTGCGCTCAAGCAAGATCTTAGCAACACCATAGTCTACGTCGTGCAAGACGGCAAGGTCGCTAAAAAGGTGGTCAAAATCGCAGCGCAAGATACCCGCACAGCGACGATTTCAAGCGGACTGCAAGACGGCGATCAGATCATTTTGGATAATTTTAAAAAGATCAACGTGGGCTCCAAGGTCACTCCCGTACCCGCAAGCACCGATCCTTACGTAGCGGGGCAGCCTAACGAGCAACCGTCTCAGAGCAATGCGGAAAGCGGGAAATAATGTTTTCTAAATTTTTCATCAACCGCCCCGTCTTTGCCTGCGTCGTTTCGATCATCATCGTAATCGCGGGCGTTTTGGCTCTTAAAAATTCCTCCGTCGAGGAGTATCCGCAACTCACGCCGCCGCAAATCGTCGTTAGCGCTACATATAGCGGCGCGGATGCACAGACGATTGCCGACGTCGTCGCAGCCCCTCTTGAAAACGCGATTAACGGCGTTGAAAATATGATCTATATGGAAAGCTCAGCAAGCTCCTCCGGCGACGTTCGTATCAACGTATATTTTCAAATCGGCACAAATCCGGCAGATGCGAAAGTCAATGTAAACAACCGCGTCACGCCAGCTCTTACGCTACTTCCCGACGAAGTGCGCCGCTATGGCGTAACCGTCACCGAGCGCAGCAGTACGATGCTGGAGGTGCTTGCGTTTTACGATCCTAGCGAACAGATGGACATCGTAGAGATGCAAAACTACGTAGCTATCAATGTCGTAGATGAGCTAAAGCGCGTGCCGGGCGTCGGAGACGCTCAGGCGCTGGGTACGAAAGATTACGCTATGAGGATCTGGGTAAAGCCCGAGCTACTTAAGAAATTTAACGTTACGACTGCCGAGATAATCGCCGCAATAAGTGAGCAAAACAGCCAATACGCAGCGGGTAAGATGGGCGAGCAGCCGATGAACTTAGGCAATCCCTACGTATATGCGATCAAGCCTGAGGGTCGTTTAAAAACCGTCGAAGAGTTTGAAAATATCATCATACGCGCGCAGAAGGACGGAAATTTCTTGCGCGTAAAAGATGTCGCCGAGGTCAAACTTGGCGGCGCAAGCTACAATATCTCGGCAAAATTTAACGGCAAAGAGATGGTGCCTGTGCTTATCTTTATGCAAAGTGGTGCCAACGCCCTAGCCGTAGTTGAAGCGGTAAATAAGCGCATAGACGAGCTTAAACCAAATTTCCCAGGCGAGCTGACCTACGACGTCGCCTACGATACGACTAGCTTCGTAAAAGTATCGATCGAAGAGGTCATTCATACTTTCATTGAAGCGTTAATCCTCGTCATCGTAGTTATGTATATGTTCTTAGGCAATCTTAGAGCGACGATCATTCCGACGCTTGCCGCTCCGGTGTCGATCTGCGGCGCGTTTATCGGAATTTACGCCTTCGGATTTTCGATAAATTTAATCACCCTTTTCGCGCTCATCCTTGCTATCGGTATCGTCGTGGACGACGCCATTATCGTGATCGAAAACGTAGAGAGAATTTTGCACGAGGAGCCGGATCTTAGCGTCAAAGAAGCTACCACGAAAGCGATGGGCGAGATCGTAGCGCCCGTCATCTCCATCGTGCTCGTGCTTTCAGCGGTTTTTGTGCCGGTTGCGTTTATGGAGGGTTTTACCGGGGTTATGCAGAGGCAATTTGCTTTAACGCTCGTAGCCTCTGTATGTTTTTCAGGCTTCGTAGCCCTTACGCTAACGCCCGCACTTTGCGCTCTAATCTTGCAAAAAAAGGAATCCGAGCCGTTTTTCTTCGTAAGATGGTTTAATAATCTTTTTAACGTCTCGACTAAAATTTACGCCGCAGGCGTCGGCATGGTTTTGCGCCACGTACTAATCAGCCTCGTTTTTGTGGGCATCATCATCTATGCGATGGTGAAGCTTCTTGTGCTCACTCCTAGCGGTCTAGTGCCTAATGAGGACAAGGGTTCGATTATGGCGATGACTACGCTTCCGTCTGCATCTACTCTACCTAGGACGGAAGCCGATCAGGATTTCATCGCAAGCATCGCTAAAAAGTATCCAAACGTAAAAGATATAACCCAAATCACGGGATACGATATGCTAGCCGGAGCGCTTAGAGAAAATGCGGGAGCTTTTTTTATGAAGCTAAAAGACTGGAAAGATCGCCCAGGCGATGAAAATTCCAACTTTGCCTTAGCCGCCGCGCTAAACGGGCAGCTCTACGGCGCGGATCGCAACTCTATGACTTACGTCGTCACGCCGCCGCCTATTATGGGTCTTTCGCTTACGGGCGGATTTGAGCTCTACGCGCAAAGCACGACGGGCAAGAGCTACGATGAAATTCGCGCAGATATGGATCGCGTAACTGCCAAAGCCAATCAACACCCAGCTCTAACGCTCGTGCGAACGACGTTAGAAACGGACTTCCCGCAGTATAAGCTCTATATAGATAAAGAGAAGATAAAGATGCTAGGCGTCAGCATAGCAGATATCTTTACTGTGCTAAATTCCACCATCGGGCAGTATTATATCAACGACTTTAACCTCATGGGTCGCACGTTTAAGGTCTATATTCGCGCTACGCAAGACTACAGAGACGATCCGGGCGATCTAAAATCGCTCTACGTCCGCAATTCTAGCGGCGATCTGATCGCGTTAAATTCTTTAGTTAGGCTTGAGCGCTCGCTAGGTCCTGATTCCGTTAATAGATTTAATGCCTTCCCGGCAGCGCAGATTATGGGCGAGCCAAAGACCGGTTATACCTCGGGTCAGGCGATTGCAGCGATCCAAGAGGTCATAAAAGAGGAGCTTCCTAGCGGATATTCTATCGGATGGGCTGGCTCTGCATATCAAGAGGTCAGCGAGACCGGCAAAGGCTCGCAGGCATTCGTATTCGGAATGATCTTCGTGTTTTTGATCCTAGCGGCTCAATACGAAAGGTGGCTCATGCCGCTTGCTGTGCTTACCGCCGTGCCGTTTTCGGTATTCGGAGCGCTCGTATTTACATATTTCCGCGGGCTGAATAATGACATATATTTTCAGATCGGACTTTTACTTCTAATCGGTCTGGCGGCGAAAAATGCAATTTTGATCGTGGAATTTGCGATGAACGAGCATCTAAATAATCATCGCTCTATCGCTGATGCCGCCATAGAAGCCGCCAGAATGAGGTTTCGCCCTATCGTTATGACGAGCCTTGCGTTCGGCCTCGGCGTGCTTCCGATGGTTATCGCCACCGGCGCGGGCGCTGCTAGCCGTCACGCGCTAGGAACCGGCGTCGTAGGCGGAATGCTCGCGGCATCTACTATCGCGATCTTTTTCGTGCCGCTATTTTTCTACCTGCTCGAAAGCTTCAACGCCTGGCTTGATAGACGCGGTAAAAAAGTCCAAACTAACGAGGTGAACGATGAAAATAAATAATGCTCTTTTAAGCGCCTTGACGCTTGGAATTTTACTTTGCGGCTGCAATTTTAAGCCCGTTACGCCGCAAAAGCAGACCGGTTTTAAGGCGGATTACGCGAGCACGAACGTTAGCACGCAGTGGTGGAAAAGCTTTAACGACCCGCAGCTAAATGCGCTGATCCAAAGCGCGCTGGAGCAAAATTCCGACCTGCAAACCGCGCTGAATAACGTCGAGTACGCGCGCGTAAATTTAGGGCTGAACAAGCTTGAATATCTGCCGAACGTAAATTTAAGCGGCAGCGCGGTGCGTCAAAATAATTTTGGCAACCAACCCGATCGCAACTCCCACGGCTCGTATCAGATCGGCGCCGTGCTAAGCTACGAGATCGATTTTTGGGGGCGCGTGCGCAACAGCGTAGATTCGGCGCGATCGCGATTTAATGCGACGAAATATGACTACGAAACCGCCAAAAATACGATTACTAGCACGGTTGCGACGACCTATTTTACGCTACTAGCACTAAAGCAGCAGGAGAAAATTTTAAAAGATAGCCTAAAAAGCTATCAAGATACGCAAAACTACCGCAAAAAGCAGCTCGATGCGGGCGCGGTTAGTGAGATTGTATTTTATCAGGCCAAAGCCGCGGTCCAAAGCGCCGAGGCAAGCCTCATAAGCGTGCAAAATCAGCTCTCCGCGGCTCAAACTTCGCTAAATATCCTAACGGGCAAGAGCTACGATGAAATTTTACGCGGCGCGCCGCAGACCGCCGCTAAAATGCCTAGCGCTCCGCAGATTCCAAGCGGAATTCCAAGCGACGTGATCCTGCACCGCCCCGACGTCGCAAGCTCGCTCGAAAATCTGCGATCAAGCAACTTCTTAGTGGGCGTCGCCAAGGCGGGCTACTTCCCTACCTTCTCGCTTACGGGCTCGGCGGGATATGCAAGCGGCGAGTTTGACAGGCTGTTTACCGCAAGCGCGAGCACGTGGAGTATCGGCGGCTCGCTCGTAGGGCCGCTACTTGACTTCGGCCGCCAAAAAAGGCGCGTAGAGCTTGCAAATTTAGAGCAAAACGCGAGCTTCATCGCATACGACAAAGCTCTTAAAACCGCTTTCGGCGACGTTCGCGATGCGCTGGTGGGGGTGCAAAACGCCAAACTAAGGCAGGCAAGCCTCGCCGATCTCGTCGCTTCGCAGAACAAAATTTATTCAAACGCCTCAAGCAGGTATCAGGCGGGCTACAGCGACCATCTGGAGTTTTTGGATTCGCAGCGAAACCTGCTTAGCGCGCAGCTGAATAAGACGCAGGCCGATCTTGACGTGCTAAGCGCGACGGTAAACGCCTACAAGGCGCTTGGCGGCGGCTTTAGCATAGAAGATAGCGAAATAAAGGCGCTTATCGGCACAGAGAAGGACGTGCAGCCCGATATGTCCACCTTCCCGAAGGATAGAATTTTTAATTAGCTTTAAATTTACGGGCGGCGCGAAATTTTAAAATAGCCGTAAATTTAAAGGGCAGCCCAGTTTTTACGGCGTAAGCGGATGTATGAAAGAAAAATCTGCTTGCGCTTTTTAAATTTAGCCCTGCGGCGGGCGGCAAATCCAAATTTCAAAGATAATCTAAATTTTAAAATGGCCGCAGCAAGGTAAAATCGCCGTTCGGCTAGGAAGCGCAAAACGGCCGGGCTTCGCGGCGCGGTAGAATTTCTAAGCGGCACGGCGAAATTACAAGCAGCGCGATAAAATTTCAAACGCTGCGGTAAAATTCTAAGCGCTGCGTTTTAAATTTAAAGGCAAAACGGGTTGCGCGCCGAAACGGAATTTGGCAAAATTTTAGATTTTCGCTATAATCGCGACTTTTAATTTAGATGGGTGTCCGAGCGGTTGAAGGAGCACGCCTGGAACGCGTGTAAAGTGCAAGCTTTCGAGGGTTCGAATCCCTTCCCATCTGCCACTGTCTTAAAATTTCATCCCCGTAAAGCTCTAAAATTTCGTTTCCCACTCGGCGCAAATTTTATAAATTTAAAGCCAAAATTCCATCGCCGTCGCAAATTTAACGATCAAAGATAAAATTTCCTCTGCCAAAAATCAAACACGAAAGCCGCCTAAATTCTATCTCTGCGCCCGCCGTTTACCGATATTGCGCTAAAATTCCTTTTAAAATTTCATTTTGAAGGAGAGAAAAATGAGTGAAGAAAAAAGTTGCGCCTGTGCGCATGTCAAATCCCAAAACGTAACCGACGCGCCCGGCAACAACACCGTGTTTATGATCTGGCGTTTTAGCGCAAACAAAAATGCCTGCAAAAAGGCTTTCGAGGGCCTTTGCGCTCTGGTGATAAATTTAAACAAAACCGCCGTTACGAGATTCGGCGCGGCTAGCGAAACAAGCTGCGTGCTGGGCGTGGGCTTTGAAGCGTGGAAAATGCTCGGCTTGCCGAAGCCTTTGCCGAAGGAACTAAAAAATTTTGAAGAGATTAGAGGTGACAAGCACACTGCGCCCGCTACCGGAGGCGATATTCATATCCACATCAGAGCCGCAAATCAGGCCGTTTGCTACGATATGGCAAGCGAGATCAGAGCCGCACTAAAGGATGTCGCGACGTGCGAGGAGGAGATCTGCGGCTTTAAATATTACGACGGGCGCGCTATCATCGGCTTTGTGGACGGTACCGAAAACCCTCAGGGCGCAGATCGCGACTTTTTTGCCAAGGTAGGCGACGAGGATGCGGCGTACAAGGGCGGCAGCTATCTTTTCGTGCAAAAATACATCCACGATATGAGCGCATGGAACGCCGCAGGCGTCGCCGAGCAGGAGCGCGTCATCGGGCGCAGCAAACAAAACGATATCGAAATGAGTGAGGAGATAAAACCTAGCAACTCGCACTCCGCCGCAGCCAACGTCGGCGACGATAAAAAGGTCGTGCGCGACAATATGCCGTTTATGCAAGGCGGCGAGACGGGGACCTACTTCATCGCCTACGCAAGTACGTTTAGCACGCTGGAGTTGATGCTTGAGAGTATGTTTGTCGGCCGCCCGCGAGGCAACTATGACCGCCTGCTTGATTTTAGCACCGCAAAAACGGGCGCGCTGTTTTTCGCTCCGACCTTCGATATGCTGCAGGCTTATAGCGCAGAGTAAATTTAGCTTTAAATTTAAAGGCGCGCGATGTTTTGCGATCTAAGCCCGTATCAGAGCAGGCGCTGCAAAGAAATCATAGAGGGCAAAGTCGAAAATAGTGAAAACGTTAGGAGTCTGATAGAGTTCATAGACGCTAAATTTAAAGCTCGAGCGATCAGCGCGTTTTACGGTGCGGGCAGGGACTCGGCATGGCTTAATATCGTGCTTCGCTCCTAAAAAGATGCCGCAAAAATCACCGATAAAAAGTGCATCGAGCGCTACCTCGCCCGCACGCCGCTTTGCGCGAAACTAAACGGACTAAAGAGCTTTTATATCTCGGTCGAGTCCTTCGAGTCGCAGATCCGCACCGATCTGATCCAAGGCGCGGTAGAGGAGCTGCTGCGAAACCGAAACGAGCTTTTAGCGCCGCTTAAAATTTGGTATATCGCAGCGGTGTCCGACGCGCCCGTAGTTTTTTATTTCACGAGGCAAGACGCGGCACGCCGCGAAGGGGGCGGAAAGATAGAGCGGCTGATAAGAAATTTTATAGAGAAAGCGCAGGACGCCAAATATCTGAGCCACATGGAATTTAAGCTGTTTTTTGACAGCAAGGAGTCCGTGGATCTTGAGTACGGCGGAAATTTGTTCTATTATTTCAAATGAAATTTAGCTAAGGAGCGAAAATGGATGCGAAGCTTTGCAGAAGGTAACGCAGCTCTCGCGGGGGCTTGAGGAGGGCGGCGTGCAGAGCCTAAAAGCAGCACTAGAGGGCGAAGACGACGAGGTTAGCAAGACGCAAGTTCACGTGATCTTAGGCGAATACTACGCGATGAAAGGGGATTTCGCGCAGGCCAAGGAATATCTAGGGCCCGTGGCGCAAGACGCCGAGCGACTGCGAGATCAATATGACGATCTGCTGGACGATGAAATTTGCAGAGCCGATATGCTTTGGATATGATCGAGCGCTTCGGGTTTTTGGCTGAATAAAACGGCTCGCGATATGCGGCGGAAGAGATAAAATTTTAAGATCGGAGCGAAATGCCGAAATATTCATTTGAAACCATAGAGCAAATGCTGCTAAAATGCCTAGCCGAGGGCGGCGAGCCCGAGCTCAGCTTTTGCTTGCATGCTTCGAGACTAACGCCCCATCGCGCAAGTTTATAGGCGAGCCCGAGCTTAGCTTTCGTCTGCGCGGCGTGGAGTATATGATCATCGCCTATGCGGATCGCTGCTCGTTTCAAAGATACGCGGACGAATCCGGCGCAAACGCAAGCGGCGAGCGGTATTTCGCCACGCTGCGGGAGCTCTACGGCGTGCCGCAGATAGACGGGCGCTCGCTAGAGGAGCTTTGGGGCGAGGCGGATGATTTTTATTGCTTTGATTTCGAGCTGTGAGATCTCAAAATTTTATGCGGCGGTGCGGTAAGCGCACGCAGTGCCGATGCGCGGCGCGGACAAATTTTAACGAAATAAAATTTTGAAAGGACACAAACGGATCCTGCTTGGGATTGCGTCGCTAAGGCGTGCGGCGAGGTCGGCAAATTTAGCGCCGCAAAACGCCCGAGCCGCTAGCGGCAAAATTTAAAATAGGAGCAAAAATTTAATGAAAAATTTTAACGATAAGCCGCAAGAATCGCAATCCGAACAAAATAACGCCGAGCACCGAAATCCGCCGAAATTTGACAATAAATCCCTCGTCGTCAAAGACTACAACATAATAGTAT
>CAUONQ010000031.1:0-8957 GCA_963456995.1 uncultured Campylobacter sp.
CAAAATTCCAACAACAAAGCCAGCCATCCTCACTATTTTTTATACTCGCCAAGCTTTGCGACGCTATCGAATTTTGTATTTTATCCCTCAAAATTTATGACGCAAGTGAATTAAAAATAAAAGGCGGCTTTCTAAATCTACAAATCCCGCGGGTCGGCGATCTTGCCTGCGACGGCGCTAGCTGCGGCGACGGCGGAGTTTGCCAGATATACTTCGCTCGTTCTATCGCCCATGCGGCCGACGAAATTTCGATTAGTCGTGCTTACGCAGCGCTCGCCCACGCCCAAAATCCCCATATATCCGCCCAGGCACGCGCCGCAGGTCGGGTTGCTGACGACTGCGCCCGCCTCGACGAAAATATCCCACAGCCCCTCTTTTTGCGCGGCTAGAGCGATCTTTTGCGTCGCAGGCGTGATGATGAGACGGGTTTTAGGCGCAACCTTACGACCTTTTAAAATTTGCGCAGCGATCCGCAGATCGGAGAGTCTGCCGTTGGTGCAGCTGCCGATAAAGACCTGATCGACGGCGATATCATCGCGCACCGCCTCGCGCACACTCTTGCCGTTGCTAGGCAGAAACGGATACGCAATCACCGGATCAAGCTTGCTTACGTCGATCTGCAAAATTTGCTCATAGTTCGCGCCCTCGTCGGAGTGGTGAAATTTCGGCTCGGCGCGCAAATTTTTATCCGCCAAAAATTCTTTCGTGATCTCATCGACTGCGACGATACCGCTCTTGCCGCCCGCTTCGATTGCCATATTGCAAAGCGAAAATCTGCTATCCATATCCAGATACTCCAGCGCGTCGCCGCAGAATTCCAAAGCCTTATAGCGCGCGCCGTCCACGCCGATGAGGCGGATCACTTCTAGGATCAGATCCTTGCCGTAGATGTGCGGTGCGGGCTTGCCGTGAAAGATCACTTTGATCGTAGGAGGTACTTTGAACCAATTCCTGCCCGTTATCATCGCAAAAGCAAGATCCGTACTACCCATACCCGTCGCAAAAGCCCCCAGCGCGCCGTGGGTACAGGTGTGGCTGTCCGCACCGATGATGATGTCGCCGGGCACTACGAGCCCCTTTTCGGGCATCAGCGCGTGCTCGATACCCATATCCTTTTCGTCGAAATAGTTTTTCAAATCATGCTTGTAAGCAAACTCGCGCGAAATTTTAGCTTGGTTTGCGCTTAAAATATCCTTCGTAGGAATATAGTGATCCATTACGATCGCAAAGCCGTCCGGGTTGGCGAGCTTTTTCGCGCCGCTAAGCTCAAATTGCTTGATCGAAATCGGCGTCGTGATGTCGTTGCCTATGACCATATCGATGGCACTTTCGATGATCTGCCCCGCAAAAACCGCCTCGCCCACGTGCTCGCTAAAAATTTTCTCCGTAATCGTCTGCTTCATAAAATCTCCTTCGTATCGGTTAAATTTGCGCGATTTTAGCTAAAAAATCATAAATTTTTGCAATTTTATGTATAATTGAGCCGCAAGGAGCGAGACGATGGAAATTTTAGATATTTTTGCAAACCGCAGAAGCGTAAGAAAATACGCGCAGGAACCGCTTGAAGACCAGGCGCTGGATAAAATTTTAAAAGCGGGACTGCTTGCGCCGTCAGGGCATGCTCGCCGCCCGTGGGAGTTCATCCTCGTGCGCGACAAACGGATGCTTGAGCGACTAAGCGGATGTCGCAGCAGCGGAGCGAATATGCTAAAACAGGCTGCGGCCGCGATCGTCGTGATCGCAGATGAGCAGAAGCAGGACGTCTGGATCGAGGACTGCTCGGTAGCGCTAGGCTACATGCACCTTGCCGCAAGCGCGCTAAATCTCGGCAGCTGCTGGGTGCAGGTAAGGCTGCGCACCGCCGCGGACGGACGCAGCTGCGAGGAGTTTTTGCGCGAAGCGCTGGGCTTTCCGCCAAATTTCAAAGCAGAAGCGATACTGGCCCTCGGCGTACCGCAGCGCAGCCCTAACCCGCACGATCTGCAAAAGCTAAATTTAAGCAAAATCCATAAAGAGAAATTTTAACGCGTATGAAGTACCAAAATTTAATTCAAATTTGCGAGTATCTACGCGCCAAACGCTTCCTTTCGCACATTAAACGCGTAGGAGATAACCTTTTTAAAGTCTGCTTTGACGGCAACGAGACGCTGTTTTTTGATATGAATAAATCAGGCTGCAATATCCACGAAAATGACGCTTTTACCGAAGGCAAGGTTTACGCGGCGCCCTTTGATGTGCTACTTGCCAAGCGCTTCGTAAAATCGCGCATCACTTCCGTTAGCGTGCCAGAAAATAATAGAATTCTATGCCTTAGCGTGAGCCAAAACGCAAGCTACAAAACCCAAAGCTCAAATATCTACTTCGAATTTACCGGGCGATTTACCAACGTAATAATCACCGATGAAAACGATGTGATTTTAGAGGCGCTGCGGCACTTCGAGACGGAATTTAGACAGATCAAGGTAGGAAGAAAACTCCGTCATCTGCCGCCTGCAAATATTAAAGAAGCCCCCGTGCCAAAAATTTCGGACTTTAGAGCATTTTTTCGCGCGGAATTTAACGCGCTAAATGCGGATCGCTTAAACTCGCTCAAATCCGCAAAAATCACGGCGCTAAATAAAAAGCTAGACTCGGTGCGTGAGGCTTTAGGCTCTTTGCAAAGCAGCGCCGAACTACTGCGAAGCGCCGAGCTTTTAGGCGCGAAAGCTGCCTTGCTAAAAGAAAATATCTATAAAATTCCAACCAGCGCGCGAGAATTTACGCTGCAAAAAGGAGACGCCGAAGCGGTAGAATTTAAACTGCAAAAGCCTGCGAGCGCCACTTTGGGCGAGCTTTACTCCGAGGCAAAGCGTCTGCGCCAAAAGGCTGCAAATATACATATCGAAAAGCAAAATTTAAAGGAGAAACTCGAGTTTTATGAGAATTTAAAATCGCTCGTCCTTGCTGCACAGGACGCACACGAGATCGAAATTCTAATGCCTAAGCGCATGCAAACTAGGCAAAAAAGCAAGGAAAAAAATAGCGAATATGTAGCGAGCTTTTATCTCGGGGATTTTAAAATCAGCGTCGGTAAAAACGAAAAAGGCAATGAGTTCTTACTAAAAAATAGCTCCAAATCCGACTATTGGTTTCATCTTAAGGACATTCCAAGCGCGCACGTCATCGTAAAGACAAATAAACAAAGTCTAAGCGAAGAGGTGATCGAATTCGCCGCTAAAATTTGCGTGAGCTTCAGTGCAAGCGGCAGCGGAAAATATCTCGTTGATTACACTAAACGTCAAAATGTCAAAATCAACGAAGGTGCTTTCGTAAACTACGTAAATTTTAAAACAATCAGCGTTTTAAAGCCGTAATAAGCGAGCTTGCAGTATAATTGATCAAAATAAATTCCAAGGAAATTCTATGAAGCAAAGAATAATCACGGCAAGCATTTTACTCGCCGTATTTTTGGCTCTAATTCTCATAAACGCCAGATGGCTAAATTTCGCCGTATTTGCGCTGATACTCGTGCTTGCGTTTTTTGAAAGCCTCAAATTATGGGGTCTGGAGGAAACTAGCAAAAAGTGGCTCGCGCTGGCGATCGCGTTTTTTGCGCTACTACCATTTACGCAGACCGATGAGCCTTTCATCTCAGCGCTAAAAGTTAGCATCCTGATGATCCTATGCGTCGCCTCGGTCGTAGCCTTTACCAAGGGTCCTAGCCTGAAGATCACGCTTCCTTTCATCTATCCCGTTGCGCCGATATTTTTTATGTGGGCGGCTTATGATGATTTCGGGGAAGTTTTTCACTTCGTTTGGCTGATCTTTATTATCGTAGCTAGCGATAGCGGCGCATATTTTATCGGAAGAGCCTTTGGCAAAACTCCGCTAAGCGCTAGCTCGCCGAATAAAACCGTAGAAGGCGTGCTAGGTGGTCTTGCGCTGGCGCTTATAGTTAGCCTCATTTATGCGCGCATCTTTACCAATATGCCGCCGCTTGAAATTTTAGGAAAAACCATAATCATAGCAATTTTTGGCGTATTCGGCGATCTGTTTGAGAGCTACCTAAAACGCGCGGCGGGTCTTAAAGACAGCGGCGCGCTCTTCCCGGGACACGGCGGGATCTTAGACCGCATCGACGGCTATATGTTCGGCGCGATCGCGATGGCGATAGTCTATTCATGGTAGTTTTAGGCTCCACGGGCTCTATCGGCACAAACACCCTAGACGTAGCCGCGCGTAGCGGCAAGATGATCGAAGCGCTTAGCTGCGGGCGCAATATCAAGCTTTTAAACGAACAGATCGCAAAATTTCACCCAAAGTTCGTCTGTATCGCGGACGCACAGCAGAAAAGCGAGGTAGATCACGAGCGCGTATTTTGCGGTGCGGATGGAATTTTGCAGATGCTTGCGGAGTGCAAAAGCACGACCGTTGTAAACGCTCTCGTAGGCTTTGCGGGCATGATGCCTAGTCTAAAAACCCAAGAGCTCGGAAAGAGGTTGTGCCTCGCCAATAAAGAAAGCCTCGTCGTCGGCGGGAAATTTCTGCAAACGGATAAAATTTACCCGATCGACAGCGAACATTTCGGACTGAAATTTTTGCTTAGCAATGCCAAAATCCCCGTTTCGCGCCTAATCATCACGGCTAGCGGCGGCGCGTTTTACGACGTGCCGCTAACGCAGCTGGGCTCGCTCACGCCGCAAAACGCCCTCAAGCACCCCAACTGGAAGATGGGCACAAAGATCACGATCGACAGCGCCACGATGGCGAATAAGCTCTTTGAGGTGATCGAGGCGTTTTGGCTCTACGGCACGCGCAAGATCGATGCGCTTATCGAGCGCACCTCGCAGATCCACGCGCTGGTCGAATTCGCAGACGGCTCCACGACGGCGCATATTAGCAGGGCCGATATGCGACTAGCCATCGCACACGCGATGTTTAGCGGCGACGTACGGGAGCAGATCACCGCGCCCGTGGATCTGTGCTCGCTACGACCGATAGAGCTTAAACCGATCGACACGATGAAATTTCAAATTTTTACCCTCAAAGACGCGCTGTTAGCAAACCCCGATCTCGGCGTCGTCATCAACGCCGCGAACGAAGCGGGCGTAAATGCGTTTTTGCAGCAGCGGTGCCGCTTCACCGACATTGCGCGCGTGGTGCTAAAGTGCGTGGAGAAATTTAACTCGCCTAGCGTGACGGACGCAGAAGCGCTTGCGGCTGTGGATGCGAGCGTGCGAGCGTATGCAAACGAACTGCTGAAATTTGACGGGGGGCTTTAAGCCTAGCTTTGTCTGCTTAAATTTAGAGGTTAAATTTAAGCTATCTTGCCGCAAGCGGTGAAATTTAGGATCAAAAATTGTTAGACGTACAAACTATCGTAAATTTGGAAAAAGAGCGCCGCAAGCTGCTGCAAAGCCGTATAAAATGGAAAATAATAAGCCTATTTAAAGCCTGTGCGATATTTATCCCTGCGGTTTTCTTAATGAGATATATGGCTAGCCAAGAGGGTACACCTTTGGGAATGCCGTATCTTTTATTTGGTCTAAGCATAGCGCTATATTTTACTTATAAGCTATTTTACGAGAAAACCTACAAAGTCAAAACGCGAGAATTCGCGCTGCAATACAAAGCCCTCTATATAATGCCATACATCGAAAGTCTAGGATACAAATACAATAGATTCGGCGCCGCAACCCAAGAGCAAGATATCCTACAAAGCGGGCTTTTTAATCAATATGCAAATTCTGGCGGAGATGATTTGATATACGGAAACATAGACGGTGTAGACTTCAGCTTTTGCGATATCTGGATGTCTAAAGAGACTATAGATGATAGTTTTTTCACTTTGGCTTATGAAAAGAAGGAAATGGAGATATTTCAAGGTCTTTTTTTTGCAGCCGATTTTCATAAAAAGATTAGATCCGACATTTTTATTCTTCCAAGAAAAATAAAGCTACTGCACGGCGTCTTGGAAAACGGTGCAAAATCTTGCAATATGGATAACGCGAAATTTAACAGATCTTTTGCGGTATATACAAAAGACGCGGTCGCCGCAGCGTATGTACTCACGCCCGCGCTGATGGAGAAAATTTTATTTTTCAAAACGCTTGCGAAATCGGAGATCGCGCTTAGCTTCAGAAAAAACAAAATTTATATAAAAATACCTCGCGGATACGATAGCTTTGAGCCCGATCTAAATAGGTCAATACGGGGTGATAAGCTCGCGAGCAAGATACAAATCGATCTGGACGCGATGCTGCAAATCGTAAAAATTCTAAAGTTGAATGAAAAAATTTGGACGTCTTAGCGGGCGCAAGGCGGAGCGAGGCAAGCGAGCAAAACGAGGCAGGGCGGGGCGAACAAACGAAGCGCACGGCTCGCGCAAGGAGCTGTAAAATGTGGCGGCATCCAAGCGGCACGCACCAAAATCGCGCCATATCTGGCGTAAATTTACGCTGCGCCGTAAGGTTGCGCCGTTAAATTTAATAAATAGAGGTTGGGCGTGGATATTAAAACCGTTATAGATTTAGAAAAGCAGCGCAAACAGCTTAAGAAAAGTCGCAAGCTTTGGAAAATTTTAAGTTATCTCGTAGCGTTCGTGGTTTTCGGTCCGATGCTTGCGCTAGCGTTGATAATCATCTTTCTTGATTTTCCCAAACTCGATCTTGGCATAGAAAGTTTATTTCTTTTAGTCGCGTCT
The DNA here is from genome assembly GCA_963456995.1 of uncultured Campylobacter sp. GTDB lineage: Bacteria > Campylobacterota > Campylobacteria > Campylobacterales > Campylobacteraceae > Campylobacter_B. The sequence goes on from CAUONQ010000031.1 coordinate 6,683, forward strand.
ATTTTAGCAATAATCGGCATGCGGGACAAATTTTACGAGTGGATTTTTGAGCGTAAAACCGAGCGGTTTTTGATGCGCTACAAAGAGCTTTATCTCAAGCCCTATATCGAAAGCCTGGGCTTTTCGTATAAAATGGGCGCGCTTTTTCAGGAAAAAGAGGTAAGGCAAAGCGAGATATTTGACGGATTTGATAGATTTCGCGCGGATGATCTGGTTTGCGCAAACGCAGGCGGAGTGGATTTTATGTTTTGCGATATAAGGCTGGAAAAAGACATCGGTACGGGAATTCCATTTATTTTTAAAAATAATTACGCCACATTTTTTGAAGGACCCTTTTTCGTGGCAAATTTTAATAAAAAAATCTGCTCCGATGTTTTTGTTTTTTCGGGCGCGGCGGCACCCACAGGCATAGATTTGCCGCCGTCTGCACTACCGCGCAAGCTATGGAGCAGCCGCAAAATCCCGATAGATAACGCGGACTTCAATGCAAACTTTTCGGTTTATGCAAGCGATACGGTAGCGGCTATGTATGTCTTGACGCCCGCGCTGATGGAGAAAATTCTATCTCTTAAACAGCTCGTAAAATCGGATATTTCGCTGAGCTTTAAGCAAAATAAAATTTATATCGCGATATCTCGCGGCGCCGATAGTTTCGAGCCGAGCTTGGATCAGCCGATACTCAATGCCCGCATCGCAAAGGATATCAAGGCGGATCTAGACGCGATGCTGCAAATCGTAAAAATTCTAAAGCTGAATGAGAAAATTTGGACGTCTTAACGGGCTCAAGGCGGAGCGAGGCAAGCAGATGAAACGGGGCGGGGTGAAGCAAAACGACTAGATAAAACAAAGCGGGGCAGAATAGGCTGCTGGGGCAAAGCACGCGAGCACCGCGTAAGCGCGATAAAATTTCATGCGAGATTGCGAAATTTTAGTAATGAGATGAAATTCCGCGCGGGATTGCGAATTTTAGTTGCGGGATAGAATTTTGCGCATGCTTGCGGCAAGATCGTGAAATTTCGCGTAGAATTTCGATGCGATTTTGCGTCACGGCGAAATCTTGTATAGAATTTCGGCAGAATTTCACGAAAAGTTAAAATTTGCTTGCTATTGAGAGATTTTTTTGATATACTGCCGTTTCTTTTTTTGGCCCCGTAACTCAGTTGGTAGAGTGTCACCTTGACATGGTGGAAGTCGTTGGTTCGAGTCCAATCGGGACCACCACTTAAGCTATTTTCAAATTTTAACCGCTTCATTTTCACGCACAGCGCCTGTCTTAAATTTAGTTATTCCGATCCCTTTCATTTTTATTTTAGATATAATTTTTCCAAAATACTATGAGATCGGCTAGCCGATCGATGAGGTAAATTCTATCGGCAACCGATTAAATTTAGAAAGGAGTATCGGCGATATATGGGGCAGTATGTTATAAAAACATTAGATTACTGCGCAGAAAAGGGGCTACAGCTACAATGGGAAAAGGACTTCGCGATCTCCGTCGATGCTTTAGGAAACGAAGTTACTATAAGGGCGAATAAAAGCGGGCTTATATCTCTTACCAGGCATCTGCTTACTTTAGCGCAAGATTCTACGCTGAAACATTCGCATATACATCTGGATGAGTATAATTCGCTTGAGAATGGCTCGGCGGAACTTATATTGGAGAAAATATGAACACAAACAGCATCAATGTAGATGGAAAAGAGCTATTATACCCCGCAATCAAAGGGGATGGGATTATATTTGACGGCGCTCGATGAATAACGGTATAGTGCGCAAAAAGGAGAATAAATCAGTGCTACCGAATAAAATTTATATAAAAGACGATCCTCTAACTATCGATGACGAACTTATGGGGCATGAGTATCATAAATTAGATATTAAAATTCTAGAGAACAAAAAGCTTGTGGTATTGGGTTTTACTACAAATTTGGCTATGTATTATTTCGCAAAAAACATTTTAACATTCTCGTATAATCGAAAGATCTCATACCTAGAGCTTTTTCCTTATGATACAGTGGACGGAGTGCGATTTGCAAAAAATAGCGCTCAACTATGCATAGATATAGAGAAATTTATCAAAATGGACGAAGCGGAGTGTTATATAACGGATGATATGGACAGGTATAAATTTGAGCTGGATTTTAAAACGTACTATCAAAGCGTTACATTTTATTTCCCTAGTACGGAGGATTATATAAATTTCGCTAAATATCTGCTAAGTATGAGTATCTACAATAGAAAAAATAGGGTAAAATTTTATAGCGAAGATTATACG
>CAUONQ010000032.1:0-8820 GCA_963456995.1 uncultured Campylobacter sp.
ATTCTACCAAAGAGCGTTTTGCAAAATTTCATTAGAATTCTTTCGTGCTTGGTTTTTTTTCTTGGAATTTATTGCGTGTCCGCTTCTAAAATTTTATCAAATTATGCGTTGGTGCTTAAATCTTAACAAATCTCGCGCTGAGGATTATTGTGGCCGATAAAAATTCTACGTAGCGAGCCTATGTATGCGAACAGGCACAGCGCGTGAAATTTGCAAGCGGTGTGTATATTTTATAAAAAACGCCCACGCTGATCTACATTGCAAGCGAATCACGTGCATAAACAAAATCCTAAATCGCCACTATAATTTGCACCACAAGCTTGCAATTTGATCAAATTTAGCGCGTACCAGCGGAACGACAAAACCGAACGAAAAGCGTGCGGCGCGGCAAATTTTAAATTTATTTTACGCGGCGGCGTAGAGCTTTAAAATTTATTTTCTGCGATGGCGCAAAATTTCAAATTCATCTGCCGCAAAAACAGGGGCCGCTACCGCTTAAGTCGCAAATTTTAGTAGCGGTAAAAACCAAAGTCACTACCGCTTGAAATCATGGATTTGTATATCCGCGCCGTATTTTTTGCAAAGCTCGCTTACTTTTTCTTTCAGCTTCTCTTCGTCATAGCAGATGAGATCGATGTATGCGCGCCTCTGCCCGGTTGCGCCGCCGATTATCTCCAAAAACGAGCCGCAGCTTTCTAGCTCCTCGTCCTCGATCTTGTTTCGCAGATCAAAGCCCGCCTGCACGTCGCCGCCGTTATCAATGTTAAGAAAGCAAAATTTAATACCGAGCTCGAAGGCTTCGTTGTAGATGTCGCGTTCGCCGTCTAGGTACTGATTTACGATGCTCGTTAGGCAGGTGGTGCCCACGATCACGTCCTCGCGCACCTCGCTACCGTGCGGCTCCATCTCGTAGCTGAAAAAATTCTTTAGTGGTTCGCGCGCAGCTTTTTCGCCGAATTTCTCATCTATCAGATCGGCGAACTCGCTTAGCGGCACGCCGTTTTCCTGCGGCGCACCTAGCACTTCAAGCATGCCCAAAGTGTTAATGACCGTCGTCTCGCCGATGATGTTATCAAGCAGGATGAAGCTTAGATTGCCCGCCTTGCCCTCATCCTGCGCGAGCAGAGCCGCTAGGTTTTCGTTGTAAATTTTAATATCCACGTCGCTTTCGTTAAACTGCGCGTAGATCATCGACTCCTCGGCGCTTACGCGCGTGCCGTACATCTCAAGTCCGCCGATGCCTCGCGGCGCACGCGGCTTTCCGAGCGTACAGCGCATCTTGGATTCGAGCTGCTTGGGCATAGCGTTTTTGATAAAGCTTAGCCAAAATAATCGGTGTCTCATGCCCTCGGGAGTTAGCACCAGATCGAGCTTATCGCCCACGAGCCCCGTCATAAAATAAGGCTCGGCAAGGCAGATACGAAGCTTCTCGTCGGTCTTTCGCATCGCCTTTTCAAACTCCTCCGCCGCCAGATCGGCCTTGATCTCGTCTATCGCGCCGCTAAATTCCGCCCAAAATTTATCCACTCTGCCGGCAAAAGTGCTTGGAATTTGCGCCTTTTCAGCCTTTTTGCTCAAACCGAATAACCCCATTTTTTCTCCTTAAATCAAATTTTACTTGCATTATAGCTAATTAATTTACCTCACGTGCACTGAAAGCAGCCGCCCAAAACCTCGCATTTCTCGCAGATCTGCACGTATATGACGCCCTCGCCCTGTACCAGCTCGCCGAATGGGATCTGCGCTAGATGCTTCATCGTCCCGCCGCAGCTAGGGCAGCTCAGATACGAGACGTCCTGCACCCACTGCGGATAGCCGCCCACGGTCACGTCAAGCTCATCAAAGCAGCCGTAAAATGGCGATACTTCGCCGCCTAGCTTAAATTTCATACCGCTCAGCCGCGTCATATCCTGCTGCGAAAAGTAGCTCTTCTCCATCCCTTCGCCATCGCAGTGCATCTGCAGCTCGCCGCCCGCGCCTCTCTTGCAAAAGTAAATGACCGAACCGATACAGGTCGGGCAACAACGAAAGATCGCGTCGTGCTTTAAATTCAGAAACGCAAGCTGCGGCTCGGATGCTTTTAGGCGCAGCATATCAAGCATCTCGCAGCCGCAAAACTCGCACTTTTGCCCCGTAGGTCTGCCGATACGTACGGGCTCGTCCGCGTTTTGATTTGCGCCTTCGCAGCGGGCATCCTTTGTATTTTCGCTTAAATTTAAACCGCTACTAGCGTCTTTTTGCGCGTCTGATTTGAAATTCGCGCGCTCGTTCTGCAAGATCGCGTCTTCGTCCATGCTTGCGTGAGCACTCTGTGCGCCAGCGTGTAAATTTGAAATTTCGTCCGCGTCTTTTTGCGCATTTTGTTCGGAATTTGCGAGCTCATTCCGCAAGCTAGTGCTCACGCTTTCATTTACGCCGCTATTTTGCGCGCTCTCGCTTTTGCCTTGCGCGCCGGCAATGTCATCTCCATGCTCGCTAGCGCCGCCGCCGTTTTTCTCTGCGCCATCTTTTACACGCACCGCGGCGAGGCATTTATCAAAAACAAGCGATTTTCGCTCGCCCATCCGATCAAAGCTCCAGCCGCCGATTTTTGCGTAAAACTCGGTACCCACGTAGAGCTTTTGGCGCCAAGGCTTCGGGTTTTGATACAGCTCGTAAAATAGCTCCGCCGTTTTTTCGTCGCCCTGCCACGCAAGCGAGCACAGAAGGTGATTTAGCGCGTTTTTGGAGTTATCTTGTAGCGAGTCTAGTTTTGCTATGAGCGCGTCTCTTACGTCCTTAGGCGCGCCGAAGTAAAGCTCCGGCGGGCAGTATATCTCCGCCGCCGTGGCGGCTCGCGCGATCCTTGGATCGTGGATACCTAACAGGCTAAAAAGCGCCCAAAAATCGTTACAAATCTCATCCCATTTTTCGATCTCATCGATTCGGTCTGCGATTTTTAGGATCATCGCCTCCACTTCGTCCGCGCTTAGGTTTAAAATTTCGTCCCGCCTCTGCCTTTGGCTGCATGAGTGGCAAATGCCGCCAAAATAGATCGTGTTTTCGCCGCATTTTGGGCATAGATGGGCTTTGCTTTGCATCTTATCTCCTTAAATTTGGATTTAAATTTCGTCAAATTTTAGCTAAATTTTACTGTTTTGTGGCGATAAGGCGCGGTTTAGAATTTAATGTCGCATTGAACGAGAGGCTTTATAATACACCTAAATGCGTTATTTATAAATGGAATTTAAGCTGACAGAGATGTGAATTTTAAATTACGATAGAAGTAGGGCAGGTTTGCGAGATCAAGTGGAATTTATCTTTTAAAAGACAAATTCCACTTTTGTGCGCTTAGGCACAAATCACTTTTCAATGTGATGTTTGACTAGATACTCGATGATATTTACCGCATTATCGATGCCGCAATACGACGTGTCGATGCAAATATTATAGTTTGCGGACGCGCCCCAGACTTGGTTGGTGTAGTATTGATGAAAGCTCATCCTGCCTGCGTCACTATTTTCCATATACTCGCGCGCGTCAGTATGGCCCTCTTTTTCTAATCTGGCGAGCTTAAACTCATCACTCGCGCGCAAAAATACCGTCAGCAGATCCGGATGTCCGCGCAAGAAAAACCCCGCGCAGCGCCCAAGCACTATAACGTTGCCGCCCGAGACGATCTTTTCGTAGATTGCTACGATGCGATCGCGCTTTTGCTCATTGGCTAGCTCGTTGTGCGATATTGCCTGAAGTAGCGTATTTACGGGCATTTCGTTGTAGAACTCATACATCTGCTCGAAGCAGCCAAGCTCGTCTGCTTTGCGGAGCAGATCCGCCTTAGCTAGATAGGTATAACCTAAGCGCTCGGCTAGTTTGCGCGCAGTTTCGCGCCCGCCTGCGCCCGTTTGTCTAGCGATCGAGATTATCATATTTTCTCCTTAGATGAAATGTGCAAAAATACCGGCACCGATGACGGTAAGAAGTCCCGTAACCGCCATTGCTAAAGACGCCATTGCGCCTTCTACGTCACCGATCTCAAGAGCGCGCGCCGTTCCCATCGCATGGCTCGCGCAGCCTAGGGCGATACCTTTTGCCATCGCCTTTTTTATGCCAAAAATTTTAAGTAGTGCCTCGCCAAATACACTGCCGATGATGCCCGTAGCGATGATGCAGGCCACCGTTAGCGTCACGATGCCGCCTAAGCTTTCGCTGATACCCATACCGATTGGCGCTGTGACGGATTTCGGTAGTAGTGTGACATACATTGTGTGATTTAGCCCAAATATCACCGACATCGCGTAGATGCTTCCTAGCCCTGCGATCATACCCGAAATCAGTCCTGCAAAAATAGCTAAAAAATTACTTCGCAAAAGCGCCAGCTGCTCGTATAGCGGCACGGCTAGACAGACGGTAATCGGCGTTAAGAAAAAGCTAATGTGCGAGGCGCTGGCGTTAAATTTTTCGTATGGAATTTTAAAGATTAAAAGCACGCAGACGGTAAGCACGATACCGATTAGAAGCGGATTGAAAATAGTTAGCTTAAAGCGCTTTTTTAGATAAAGTCCCAGCTCAAACGAGCCTAGGCACAAAAACACGCCGAAAAAAGCGGAGTTCATTAAAATTTCTCTCATTTTTTGTCGTCTCCGGATAAAATTTCGCGCTCCAGTTTCGCATCCACACCCTTTGTATTCACGCCGTCTTGTTCGTGCGCGGCTTCGTAGAGCCTGCGCTTAACGCGGGCGAGGGCGATTTTATAAAAAATTTGCGTTACCGCACCGCTTGCACCGATGACTACTACCGTAGAGACTGCCGTAATCGCGATGATTGCGAAAAGATGCTGGCGTAGCGCGTCGCCTGCGATGATGATCGCAGCACCCGCCGGGATGAAGATCACCGGCATAATCTGCATAAAAAACGACACGGTTTCTCTGATCTGTGATACTTTGATGAGTTTGAAGATCAGGGCTAAAAGCATAATGACTAGTCCGTAGATGCTAGCGGGGATCGGCACAGGCACGAGCGCCGCCAAAATCTCCGCAACAAAAGATATCCCTAAAATCACACTAAATTGGATTAAGTAGTTCAAAGCTTACCTCGGATTAAAATTTAGCGCTAAATTTAGCACTTTGCAGTTAAAATAGATATTAATCTTGCTAGGTTCGAGCGAAATTTTGCGGCAAAATTTACTTAAGCAAGCTCTATAGCTAGGCTTTAGGTAGAATTTTACGATTTATCGTAGCGCTAAATTTAGCCTTACGGCACGGATAAAATCCAGCGACGACTACTCAATCAAGCATCCTTGCCTAGCTCGATCTTGACGTCTAGAACCTTGCAGACTAGATCAAAAATTTCAATATCGACGTTGGGCGCGTATTCATCCAAAACCGCGTAAACTTCGGCTCGCATATCCTCGTCGTGGCCCGGGTGCGAGCGCGAATACAGCTCGTCAGTGCGCCGCACGAGCGTGAGATTATCGATATCTCGCTCTCGCATCGCCTGCTTGAGCCGCTTTGAAATTTGCCATTTGAAACTTTGCATTTTCTCTCCTTTAAATTTGCGCGATACTAGCCAAAAGGACTTTAAAGTTTAATTTCTTAAATCCGGTGGCGCGTTTCGGCGCGATCATCGAGCCTGCGCCGCTCGGTCTTGCGCTTGCAAATATAAACGAACGGGGTTTAGATTAAGGCTTTACCGGCTAAATAGAAGATTATCTTTGCGTAAATAGCGCTAAATCTTGCAAAGCCAATGGGATTACTTCGCCGTGCGAAGCGCCTTCGTAGAGCTTAAACTCACAAGAAAGCCCCCTTGTTTTTAAAATTTCAGCTAGATCGGCCGCTTTTAAAATTCCCGCTTTATCGGTTTTTCCTTTACGCATTTCACGCGAGCCGGCAACGAGCATTATGAATTTCGCTTTTAAATTTGATCTAAGCTTTCCCTCGTCTAGGGCATCTCTGATCAGCTGTGATTCGCCCCACCACAACGAAGGCGAGGCGATAAAAAACTCGTCGAAAATCCCATCGTCGCGCAGCAAAGCATAAATACCGAATAGCCCGCCAAAAGAATGTCCGAAGTAAATTTTATCGCTTTTTGCCGTAGAGTATTTTTTATCCACGAGCGGAAATAGTTCATCTTTTACGAAATCGTAAAATTCTGCCGCGCCGCCGCCGTTTGCATATTCTTCGCCGCTCGCCGCAGGCGTTAAATCTCTCGTGCGACGCTTAGTATCATACGCTAGCGGGCTGTCGTATCCGATGCCTACTATAAGGACGGTTTTATTTAATTTAGGCCCGGTTTTGGCGTTTTCTTTCGCTATATTTGGATCTGCATAAATTTGCGCATAAGAGTTTAAAAGCATAGCAACTTGCGCGTTCGCATCAACCATAAAAACTACCCTATCGTAGCGAGCGACATTTTTTTGGCGAGCTATAAAAATTTTATATTTTTCGCCGTTCTTGCTTTTTAGAATAAAATCGCTCACATTAAACATTTCGTGCGCAGCTTCACTTGCCTGCTCAATCTTTTGCGGCGGTTTTGCCCTCAGATCGCAAGCGAATAAGCATACTAAAAAGAGTGCGTCGAATATCACAAGGAAGTTTTTTAGGCTTACCATTTAGCGTTTACCTTAAACCAAAACCTCCTGCCCTCCTCGGGATACCAATAGTAATTGCCGTCGTCTGCGAGACCCTCGTCGTATCGGACGTTATCAAAGATATTATAAGCGGTTAAATTTAGGTTCAGATTATCGTTTAAATCGTATTGTGCGCCCAAATCCGTAGTAAAAAGCTTTTTGTCGTTTTTACTAACCCTATTGCCCGGACCGAATTGCACGCTTGTAAGCTCGCTTTCGTAATTAAGGCCGATAAATGTAGAAAGCGGAGCGATCGGCCTATAACTAAGCGTCGCATGTGCGGCATGCTTCGGGGTAGCGGTCAGGGATTTGCCATCTAGCCTACTAAGATTGGTTTGGCTAAATTTAACAGCGCCGCGCGGCGTATAGATCGTAGGATCCCCGGTTTCGATCTCGGAGTGGCTATAGGTGTAGTTCGCCTTGAAATTTAGCCTTTTAGTAATATCGTAATCGCCGCTCAGCTCAACGCCGTAAACCTCCGCTCCGTCTATATTAAAATACGTTCCCCAGCCCGGGCATCTAACGCTCGGTGCGCCGGCGCAGCCTCCGTAGGCGGGAATCCTATTGATATTGCTGCCATCGGTATCTAAAATTTTATCTTTGAAGTCGTTTTTAAATAGCGTGATATTGCCGCGCAGATCGTCTGCATTGTCGTAATAAAGCCCGATCTCGTAGGTCGTGCTTTTCTCGGGCTTTAAATCCTTGTTACCGAAATCTATAATCCTCCAGCCGCCCTGAATCGTGCCTACTTCCGGCGAAATTTGATTGACGTCGGGAGTTTTATAACCGGTTGCGACGCCGCCTTTGATCGTCCAGGTATCACCTATATTAAACGTCGCGTAGGCCCTAGGAGAAAAGTGGTTGCCGAAGTATTCGTTGTGCGTGAGTCTGCCGCCGAGCGTTAAAAATAGCGTATTTTCCAAAATTTCAATCTCATCCTCTAAAAATCCCGCATGCTCGCTCATAGAAAATCGCTGCGGAGAGCGTAAATTTTGCCTATTCGCGTTTGAAACGATGAAAGTCGTTTGCACATCCTGTTTGCTAAAATCGTAGCCGAAGGTAAGCGTGTTTATACCGAGATAAGTCGTAAATTTGGAATTAAAATTTCTATTTTTTACGATTGCGGGCGAAAGGCTATCAAAAATGCTCGTACGGCGAGTCTTATCCCAAAAATAACTTATATCAGCACTTAAGCTTTCAAACTCGCCCAAATATCCGACGCCGTGATTTTCTCTTTTATATTTATAGTGATTTAATCCGCGCGCGTTGGGATAAACGGCGGTTTTACCAAGAGTCCTTGAATAATCGTGATTTTGCCTTCCGGTTTGAACGTAAAATTTATTATTTTCATCCGGCGTTAGCCAAAGCTTGGCGTTAGAATCCGATTTATCGCTCTTTTGATAGCCTCCCTTATAGCCGTCCTCATCGCGCAGCTTTTTATATCCCCACAACTGAAGCGCCGCATACTGCCCGAAGGGAATATTGACGTAAGCTTCGCCCATCTTACCGTTTCCGATATCCTCGTGATCTTGGATAGTTGTAGATATAGCGGCGCTTCCGCTAAATTTAGAAAAATTCTTTTTCGTAATGATATTTATCACGCCGCCTACCGCATCGCTTCCGTAAAGCGAGCTCATCGGCCCCCTAATCACCTCAATACGCTCGATCGCTCCTGCGGGCGGGATAAAATTCGAGTTCATATCGCCCGCTCCGCCTTTTGGGTTCGCCGCCGCGGAACTTACGCGTTTGCCGTCGATAAGCACAAGGGTTTGAGAGCTTTCCATTCCTCTGATGGATATCCCGCTTGCCGGGCCGTCATCGCCTGCGATGACGCTGACGCCAGGCATTTTATTCGCGATATCGTGCAGCGAAGTGAAGCTGCCGCTTGATATCTCTTTATTATCCAAGGTGGAAATGGTGGCGGGCGCCTGCCTAATATCTTGGCGAAAGCCGCTCGCGCTTACTACGATTTCGCCAAGATTCGTGCTATTTGCGTCACTGCTTAGGTGTGAGCCTTCGACGCCGCATAAAATCGAAACGCTCGCGCATATCGGTAATGCGATAAATTTCGCCTTTTTAAAATACATATCTTTTTGCATTTTTGTTCCTCTATTTTGAAATTTAATCGCGGATTATAACTCAAGGCGGATAAATTTAATATTAATTATTAAAGTATTTTTATAGAATTAAATTTAACTAATAATTCCCCATTC
>CAUONQ010000033.1:0-8755 GCA_963456995.1 uncultured Campylobacter sp.
ACCTCGCGCGCCGCTAAAATCAAATTTCTTCATCGATCTTCCTTTGAAATTTTAGGCGCATTTTAACGAATTTTGCTTTTTAAAAGGCTAAATTCGCTACAATCTGCTCATCTTAAAAAGCCGGATTTTAAAAATGAAAAGACTTGCTATCGCATTTTCAGGCCCTTCCAACAGCGGCAAAACGACGCTAATTTGCAAGATCGCTAAAATTTTTATCGCTAGCGGACTGCGGATCGCGATCGTAAAGCACGATCCGGGCGATAAGGCGCGCTTTGACGTAGAGGGCAAGGACAGCGCCAAATTTAGCGAACTCGGTGCCGAAACCGTCGTGATGAGTCCGACGCGAACGAGCTATTTTTCGCAGCGCTGTATGCAAATCGACGAGGTCGTGCGGATGCTAGGCGAGTTTGATATCTTGCTCGTAGAGGGGCTAAAGACGCTGCCGCTGCCGCGCATAAGCCTGTTTCGCGACAAGATCGATCCGGCGTATCTGCCATTTTCGGACGCGATCGCTTCAAATTTAAGCGGCGAGCAGATGGATAAGTTTTGCCCGGTAAATTTCGACATCGACGATGCTGCGGGCATTAGCGAATGGATCTTAAAAAACGCCAAAAAAATGTAAAGGAATAAAATGCAAGAGATCGTAAAATCAATCCAAAATATCGCGCTACAAATCGCCGAGGAGCTGAAATACGCGGACTTCGGCTACACAGATCATCACAACAGCACGGGCGATACGCAGCTCAAACTCGACGTAAAAAGCGACGCCATAATCGAGGCTGAATTTCGCAAAAATCCGCTCGTGCGCGCCCTAATCAGCGAAGAGAAAGATGAGGCGCTAGAGCTGCGAGAGGACGCGCACCTAATCGTCGCTTACGATCCGCTTGACGGCTCAAGCTTGGTGGACGTAAATTTCGCCGTAGGCTCGATTTTCGGCATCTACGAGGATGAAATTTCGCCTGTAAACTTAAAGGCGGCGATCTATTGCATCTACGGGCCGCGCCTTGAGATGGTCGTTTGCGAGGATGCGCCGAAGCTCTACCGCCTAAATCGCGAGGGCAAATTTAGCTTCGTAAAAGAGCTGCGCCTACAGCAAAAAGGCAAACTAAACGCCACCGGTGCGACGCAAAAGGGCTGGAGCGAACCGCACCGAAAGCTCGTGCGGACGCTGTTTGATGAGGGCTATCGCCTGCGCTACAGCGGCGCGATGGTGAGCGACCTGCATCAAATTTTATTAAAAGGCGGCGGACTTTTCAGCTACCCCGCTACTAGCGATCATCCGCGCGGCAAACTTCGCGTAACCTTCGAAGTGCTGCCGTTTGCGTTTATCTTCGAGCGCGCGGAAGGCGCCACTAGCGATGGCGCGAACGGCTCGCTTTTAGATCTAAAGATTGAAAAAATCCACCAAAGCAGCCCTTGCTTTTTCGGCTCGAAGTACGAGATCGCGAAGATGCATGAAATTTACGGCGAGAAAAACTGATGGCTGATACCCAGAGCAGCGCGCCGCGCGACGTTTACGACGAAATTTTGGATAAAAGCTTAGCCGCTCTGCAAGCGTGCCAGGCGGAGCACAACCTCACCAGCTGCCTGGAGTGTGAGAAGCTGCTAGATTGCGCGGTGCGCGACAAATACGTCAAGGCGGTTTATGAGAGCATGTCGCACGGCGCGACGGGGGATTTTTCGTTTTAAATTGCGCTATTGCGATGTGGAATTTTGCAAATCGGACTGCTTAAAACTCTTGCGTCGCGAGGTTTTGCAAAGCGAGCTTTGCGCGCAAGATCTCTGCAAACCAAGCTGCGGCGCGAAATTGCTCTGCGGTGCAATTTAATCCGGCGGCACGCAGGTTCTTACTTTGCAGCACGGAATTTGTCCCACTGCGAAACGATAAAATTTACGGCGCGATTTAGCGTTGCGGTCGGGTCTACTCTGCGGCGCATCTGTTTTGCGGGCCAGGTTTTGCGGCGGCCGATAAAATTTAAAATGAGGGCGTAGCCAAATTGTGGGCGGGCAGCTAAATTTAAAGCGGGCGTCCGATTAAATTTCAGACGCTGCGGCTGGATTTTAAAATTTACGGATAAAATTTTAAGGCGCGATTTCGCTTCGCAAAATTTCAGCCGCGATTTACGAGCGCGGATACGCAAATGTCTGAAATTACGCAGAGCCCCGGCGGGCTAAATTTTACCGCCGCGATCTTAAAATTTACGCGACTAAGACCTATCGACTTGAACGAGCCGCCGTTTACCGCCGATCTAAATTTTGCCTTGTTAAATTTAGCTCACGACTAGAGTGACGGCTCTGCTACCGGCGATGAAATTTAAATTTCGACTTGCGGAATTTAACTCGAAAACTTAGCGGCGCAGCAAAACGGCAAATTTTGCCTCGCAAAATTCTAGCCGCAAAATTTAAAGTGTAAATTTAAACTGCGATCCGCACGTTAAAATTTAAAAACCAAATTTGAAGTCTAGTGAGCAGGTCCGCCGCACGAATACTCGTATAAATTTCAAGCACATAATGCTCATATTGAAATTTTGCGACTGAGCGTGTATGCGAAGCGCTCGTTAAAATTTCAAAGTCGAGGCGCATGCAAGAGCACACGTTAAAAATTTTAGAGCCGAAGCGTATGCGACCGCACGCGTTAAAATTTTAAAGCTAAGGCGTATTACGGCAGCGTTTGCGTTAAATTTAAAAACCGATCGGCGGGCGGGCGGAATTTTAGGATTGATCCATTCGCGAAGCTGTGCGTCATCGATCTATTCGCAAAGCCGCGCCCATAGATTTTTTCGCAGCGCCGCGTGCCGAAATTTTATAGCAGATTTGGGGGATTACAAGCAGAGGGATGCAACCGTTCGTACAAGGGATTTTGATGGGGCTGGGCGTTAGCGTGCCGATCGGCCCGGTAAACGTGCTGATAATGTCCTACGCGCTGTGAAGCTACACCAAGGCGCTGTGCCTGGGCCTCGGCGCCATGAGCGCGGATATGCTGTATCTGGCGCTATCGGCGTTTGGCATATCGCAGTTAGCCAAAATCCCGATCGTTTTTGCCTGCATATCGATATTTGGCGCGTGCTTTTTACTCTACACGGCGTACGCGATCTGGCATGGCGCGACTAGCTCGGTGCAGCCTGCAAGCGTCGAGGCTTGCTCAGGCGCGGCACTTTACGGCAAAGGCTTTTTGATAAATTTACTAAATCCATACGTCATTATGTTTTGGCTCAGCGTCTCTGCCGGCACCGCGCGAGCAGATTTTGCGCTTGCCCTTGCGGGGCTTGTAAGCGGAATCTTAGCTTGGATCACGCTTTTTCCGCTTGCGATATATCTAGCTCGTAGCAAGCTTCCAAACATTGTAGTGCGGGCATTTGCATATATCTCGGCGTTTATTTTGACATTTTTTGCGCTAAAGCTTTTATACGCTATAATTTTCGCTAAAATTTAAACCGAAGGATGGCTTATGAAACCGATTGAAATTCTAAAAGAGCTCATCAAATTCCGCTCGCTCACGCCTAGCGACGACGGAGCTTTCAACTACGTCTCAATGCTGCTGGCAGACTTTAGTGAGGATAGATTCGAGCTAAACGGCGTAACTAACGCGATTTTTACCAAGCGCTTCGGACAGGGTCCGCATCTGTGCTTTGCCGGACACATCGACGTCGTGCCGCCGGGCGAGGGCTGGGCGAGCGATCCGTTTGTGCCGGTGGAAGCGGATGGCTTTTTATACGGGCGCGGCGCGCAGGATATGAAAAGCGGTATCGCAGCGGCAATCTGCGCGCTAGCGGCGGCACGCGATTTTAAGGGCACGCTAAGCCTACTACTAACCAGCGATGAGGAGGGTGACGGCATCTACGGCACGCGCGAAATGCTCTCTAAATTGCGCGAGCAAGGTGCCCTACCCGACTTCGCAGTCGTTGCGGAGCCTACATGTGAAGTGCGCTTCGGTGATACCATTAAGATCGGCCGTCGCGGCTCAATTAACGGCGTCCTCACGCTCACGGGCATCGGCGGGCACGCAGCCTACCCCGATAAATGCATCAATCCTGTCCATATTTTAGCTCCGGTGCTTGCAAGTCTTGCGGGGCATGATCTGGACGCGGGTAGCGAGGATTTCGCTCCAGCCAAGATAGTCATCACCGACATTCGCGGCGGTTCGCAGGTAGTAAACGTAACGCCCAAGGACGTGTGCGTGATGTTTAACGTCCGCGGCGGCGTAGGGCTGGGGCTAAAAGACGTGCGAGACTACGTACTGAGATTATTTGAGCTGGACGCTAAAGACGCGCTATGCAGCGAAAGCGAATCCTGCGGCAAGCTGGAAATGAGCTGCACCGCGCAGCTGCGAGCAGGCGCGTCGCTACACCTCGCGCTAAAAAGCTCCTCAAAGCCTTTCTTAACTCAGCGAAGCTCCAAAATCGTGCAAAAACTAAGCGCTAGCGTGCAGAAGATCTGTGGCGCAGCAGCCGAGCTAAACACCGCAGGCGGCACGAGCGATGCGAGATACTTCGCGGAGTTTGGCGTGGAGACGGCGGAGTTTGGCGTGCGAAACGACACTATCCATCAGATCAACGAACGAGTAGAGATTAGCGACGTCGAAAATTTAGCTAAAATTTTTAGCGATCTGATAGAAAATTTCGGCTAATTTAGAAATTTGGCAAAGTTGTGTAGATTTTCTTCGTTCTACCAAGCTTTGCTGAATTTGCCGGGTTTTCGCTCGTAGTCGCTTGGCAAATTTTATCTTTGCCGTGCGTATTGCGTAGAAATTTTGCCATGCTACGCCGCTTTTGCTAAGAATTTTATCTACAGCACGCTCGCCGCTTTTACAATTACTTTGCTATGCAACGTCGCTTTAGCAAGAAACCCTAGCAAAACGTCGCTTTCAAAGGCGAGCTTCGCCGACGAACGCTACCACTGCTAGGAATTTTTTAAAAGAATATTGCTTTTGCGCGAATTTCAGCAAATAGCGCGATCTTTGCGCAAAATTCATCTCGCTCTCTTCGCGTAGAATTTCATCTTCGTCAGGTGACTCTAGCGGCATACTGCTGTACTTTGCCGTCTCCGTGAGAAATTTTATCTTTGGCGAGCCCGCTGCTTACACAAGAATCTTGGCTAAGACAATGCTGCTTCTGCTGGGATACCGCCCGCTTCGTGGGTTTATAGAATTTTGCTTAGTCACGTTGCCGCTGAGATAAATTCTGCCCTGCCTTACCACTTCTGTGGAAATTTTACCCCGCTTCGGCAAGGGCAATTAAAAATTTACTTTGTCTTAATACGGCGGCGTTGAATTTTACCCTTACAGCGCGGCGACGCAGAATTTTTTAACCTCTGCAAAACTCCGCAACAAAACCTTGCTGTCCTGCCTTATTTGCACGAAGGGCAGCAAAATTTTGCTGCCTCGCGCGCTGCTGCACTAAATGCACGCAGGATGAAAATTTATCGAAGGACTTCAGCGCAGAATTTCGCAAGGCTAAATTTTACCGCCGCGAAAAATTTCAACCGCTCATAGCAAGCGTCTGCGGCGCGATAAATTCCAAATTAGAGCTTCAAGCAGGCTTCGCTTCTTGCCAACTTTTAACTACCTTGGTTGCCGCAAAACTATAAATTTACAAAATCGCTTTATGAAATTTCGCAGCGTCTCGCGGTAAAATTTTAAAATCAGCGCTGTGCCTGCAAGGCATAATTTAACGGAATTTTACTTGCCCAATTTGGCTAAGCTTTCTTTTTCAAAGTTTAGTAGCCACGCTTTGGTCGATACGCCGCCCGCGCCGCTGTATCCGCCGAGCCCGCCCGTAGCTACGACGCGGTGGCACGGCACGATGATAGGGATTTTGTTTTTGCCATTTGCCCCGCCTACTGCGCGACTTGCGCGCGGTCTGCCGATAACCGCAGCTAGCTCGCCGTATGTTACGACCTCGCCGTAAGGAATCTCTAAAAGCGCGCTCCACACGGACTTTTGAAACTGCGTGCCATTTTGGCTCAGTTTAACGCTAAAGCTTTCAAGCTCGCCTCTAAAATAGGCGCCAAGCTCATCGGCGCAAAGAGCCAAATTCTTTCTTAAATCACTAAGCTTTAAATCGCGTCCTTTATCATCCGCTGCACGCACAAAGCCTAATTTAGGCTCTGCATCGTGTTTTTTAAAGATCTCATCATTGGGGCTGCAGGCAGAGCTTTTGACCCAGTCGATACTGCAGATCCCGATCTCATCATCCCAAATTTCAAGCATTCCAATGGGCGAATTAAAAAATGCTTTTTGCATCTCAATCCTTTCAAATTTTTACTGGTTTGATCAAAAAAATTTTAAAAAGCGCTTACTGCCAGTGCGAGCTAAAGCTCGAAAACGATGGAATTTCATGCGGTAACGCGAATTTTTTAAAATTTACACGCGAGGCGCCGCAAAGCCTCTACTCAAACCGCATGATGTTTACTAAAACTCCGTCGAAAACGTCCTGCTTAAAGAGCTTGATCTCGCGCACGATATCTGCGTTATCATCGTCGATGACGCCGTTTTTGACGAGGCTGTCCTCGATGAGCTTGAAAATAAAGGCGTGGTTGCTGACGTCAGAGATACCGCTTTTAAAGCCCATTTCAAGGCGCACCGGCACGCCTATGTGCACGCCGCGCAGGTCCTTGGCGATGTAAAGATCAGCGATCGTGCGCACCATCTTTTTCGCCATTTGGTAGCTCGCCGTGGACGACAAAATATCATTAAGACCGAAATTCTCCATCAAAAGTGGAATACGAGCGCGCGCCAAAACCCCTTCGCCCGGTTCGCTCGCGCTCTTTTTCAAAAACGAAATTTTAATCCTATGCGCGATGCCTATGAAACGCGGCTTAAGCTCGATGAGCCTAGCTTTAGACGCTTGCGGTAGCGAGATAGGACGCGAAGCGCTTGCAATAGGCAGAGCCTGCGGATGCCCCGGCAGGCGCGCGCGCTCTTTCGCAGGTGCTTTGCACGCAGGCTTGCCATAGAAATTTACGGGCTTAGTCGCAAAAGTTGATTCGCTCCCAAAAGCAGCAGACGCGGGCTCATCACCAAGCGCCCCCTCCGTCATAGAAGAAGCAAACGCGGAATTCTCACCCGTTAACGCAGGCTGCGCGAATCGCTCAAATTCGAGCACAAATTCATTTCCTACTTGCGGCGGCAAATTTAAAGGATGTCGCTCTTGCGCGGAGCTTTTCTGTGCTAAATTTTGCCCGGCGGAATTTTCTAGCGCGTAATTTTGCCCTTTTGCCAAAAACGCGGAATTCTCACCGACGAAATTCTCATCTTGAGGCGCGAATTCCGAGGCATTTTCTGAGGCAAAATTTGCGGCACGGCGGCTAGCGAAATTAGCGCTTTGCCCCTTAGAAAACTCGGGGCCTTGAGGCCTGCAATCATTTGCGCACTTTAGATCAAGCGCAGAATTTGCGAAAGTGGAATTTTTTGATGCAGAGCTTTGCGCCGTAGAATTTTTACTTCGTAAGTCCGCGCCCTGCTCTACTACAAACAAATTTTCAGCCGTAAAATTCTCTGCTTGCGCCATAAAATTAGAATTTTGCGCCTCAAATGCGGAATCTTTCACGAGCGCAAAGCTTTGCGCGGAAATAAAATTTCGCGATGCAGGAATGAAGCTTTGCCCTTTGGCAGAATTCGCAGGTGCAGAGCTTTGCGGCATAAATTTGTCACTCCTCGCATTTTCGCTCTCTTCGAAACTAGCGGCGAGCCCCACGCTAATGTCATCATGCGCAGTATCATTTTGCGAAATTAAATTCTCGCACGACGTATCCCACGCGGTATCTACGCAAAATTCCGCCTGAGCCGTACCATAAAATTCTGCTTGCGAAGCAAAATTTCGCGCACTCTGAGCGCTGCGCGCAGAAAAATCTCGCTCGCCGCACCTTGCATTTGTGGCATACGAAGTCTTTGCCAAGCTGCCGCCAGCCTCGGGCGAAACTGCGCTTAAATCTCCGCCACAAAAGCTACCAAAATCGCAGGCGCCGTCAAACTCCGCATAGCCATCCGCCGCGCGGAGACGATCTGTGCGGGCTTTCTTTTTGGGCGTAGAAGAGAGCGTGAGCCTACCTGCAAGCTCGCGTCCGCCAGAGTTTAAAATCCCAAAAATTCTAGCTCTAAAACGCTCGAACTGCTCGCCACTGAGCGAAATTTTGTCGTTTAGGCTCTGCACGCCGAAGTCTGCAGCGGTAAAATTTGCGATCGCTCCGTCCCTACTCGCTACGCGCACACGACCTTTGACCGAGCCTTTTAACTTAAAATCGCTGCCTGCGAGAATTTTTTTCATCAACTCCTTCGGATTGTAGGGCATTTTAGCGCTCGCCAAAAACCACTTCGTTGAATTTAGCGACGAAGCTTAGCGGATTGACGCTCACGCCGTTGATCGCGATGCCGAAGTGCAGATGTGGGCCGCTAACTCTACCGCTCTCGCCCGAAAGTGCGATTTCATCGCCTTTGTGAACGTGATCGCCAAGCGTTACCTTGATCTCGCTTAGATGATAATATTGCGAATAGATGCCGCCGCCGTGATCAATCACGACCGAACCGCCGGCGTAGTAGCGGTCTTTGGCGATGACTACGACCCCGTCGTTGGCAGCGTGCACCGCAGTGCCTACTGCGGCGCGATAATCGGTGCCGCTGTGATAGCTTTTAAGCTCGCCATTAAAGGTGCGGGCATTGCCGAACGCAGAGGTTATTTTGGAGTTTAAAGGCAGCTCAAACGGCGCTGTCTCTTATACAATCTCCGAGCCCACGAGACCTCTCTACATCTCGTATGCC
>CAUONQ010000034.1:0-8606 GCA_963456995.1 uncultured Campylobacter sp.
GGACATTATGGTTGATTTGGCTCAAATTTCGGCTAGACTTGATGCCGTTGAGCGTTTGCCGCAAATAAAAGAGGATGAGAGCATACAAGAAAGGCTTAAGAGCAAAGGTTTTTCGCGTCGCGATTTTATGAAATGGAGCGGAGCGATGACCGCGATGCTTGGGCTTCCGGCCGCATTTGCACCGAGCGTGGCGCGAGCTGCGGAACTTGCGGATCGCCTGCCGGTGATCTGGCTTCATATGGCGGAGTGCACGGGCTGTAGCGAGAGCTTGTTGCGCACCGAGACGCCTAGCATCGACAGCCTCATATTCGACTACATCAGCCTCGAATATCACGAGACGATAATGGCTGCCGCAGGCTGGCAAGCCGAGGAAAATTTAGAGGGCGCAATCGAAAAATACAAAGGGCGCTATATCTTAATGGTCGAGGGCGGAATCCCAAGCGGCGAGAATGAATTTTTCCTAACCGTGGGTCCTGAGGGCAAGAGCGGAGCTCAGCACTGCAAACACGCAGCCGAAGGCGCTGCGGCAATATTTGCGATCGGCACCTGTTCGAGCTTCGGCGGTATCCAAGCCGCAGCTCCGAATCCGACCGGCTCCGTAGGTTTGGACAAAATCATAAACAAACCCGTCATCAACGTCCCGGGCTGTCCGCCTAGCGAAAAAAACATCGTCGGCAACGTGCTAAATTTTATCCTTTTCGGCACGCTTCCGAGCCTGGACGTTTATAACCGGCCGAAATGGGCTTACGGGCTGCGAATACATGATCTGTGCGAGCGCCGCGGGCATTTTGACGCGGGCGAGTTTGTAGAAAGCTTTGGCGATGCGGGCGCAAAGGACGGATATTGCCTTTATAAAGTAGGCTGCAAGGGCCCTTATACATTTAATAACTGCTCGCGCGAGCGCTTCAACTCCCACACTAGCTGGCCGGTACAGGCCGGTCACGGCTGTATAGGTTGCTCGGAGCCTGATTTTTGGGATCATATGGGACCTTTTGAGGAGCCTTTGGCGGATCGCCTTTACGAAAGCGTTTTCGGCGGGCTCGGCGCTGATGCTACCGCAGATAAGATAGGTGTCGGAATTTTAGCGATCACGGGTGTTGCGGTAGCGGCACACGCGGCGATTGCGTCATTTAAGAAAGATAAAGGGGAATAATCATGTCGCAAAGAATCGTAATCGATCCGATAACCAGAATAGAGGGACATTTAAGAATAGAGGTCGTGGTGGATGATGAAAACATCGTCCGCGAGGCTTATAGTAGCTCGACGCTATGGCGCGGGCTTGAGACCATAGTAAAAAACAGAGATCCGCGCGACGCGGGATTTTTTATGCAAAGAATTTGCGGCGTCTGCACCTTCTCGCATTACAAAGCGGGCATCGTCGCGGTAGAAAATGCCCTCGGCATCACTCCGCCGCTAAATGCCTTGCTAACGCGCACGCTGATGGCTAATGCGCTATTTTTGCACGATCATCCGGTGCATTTTTATCAGCTCCACGGGCTTGATTTCGTAGATGTAGTAAGCGCGCTTAGCGCCGATCCTAAAAAGGCGAGCGAGGAGGCGTTTAAATACTGCGATACCCCTTATGCGTGCGGTGCAGATAAACTAAAAGAGGTGCAAGATCGCGTGGGCGCTTTCGTTAAGAAAGGCGCTTTGGGGCCTTTCGCTAATGCCTACTTCGGCCACCCAACATATAAGCTTAGCCCGGAGCAAAATTTAATCGCTCTTTCGCACTATCTTGAGTGTTTGCGCATTCAGCGCACGGCGGCTCAGATGATGGCGATATTCGGTGCGAAACAGCCTCATCCGCAAAGCCTCACCGTAGGCGGCGTAACCTGCGTAATGGATATCCTAAGCCCTGCAAGACTGGGCGAATATATGTCTAAATTTAAAGAGGTCGCAGACTTCGTAAATCGCGCCTACTATCCTGATCTCGTGATGGCTGCGAAGGCTTATGGCAACGAGCCTAGCGTGCTAAACGATATCGGCGTGGCAAATTTATGGACTCACCAAGAATTTCAGCTTTCAAAGAACGAATGGCTATTTCAAAGCGGCATGATTCTTGACGGCGATATTAGCAAGGTTTTGGAGCTGGATGAGAACAAGATCACCGAGGAGGCAACGCATGCGTGGTATAAAAACGATGCGGCGCTTCATCCTTACGACGGCGAACAAGAGCCGAATTATACGGGCCTTAAGGACGGACAGAGCATCGACGCACACGGCAAAGAAGCGCATACGAAGGTGCTCGATACCCAGGGCAAGTACACCTGGATCAAGGCTCCGCGCTACGACGGCAAGCCGCTTCAGGTAGGACCGCTTGCAAATATCGTGGTAAATTACGCTAAGAAAAATGAGCGCGTAGTAAAGGTCGTGGATCAATTCCTAAAAGACGCCGGCTTGCCGCTTGAGGCGGTATTTTCGACGCTTGGACGAACGGCGTGTCGTATGATCGAGGCTAAAGTCGTAGCCGACAACGGACTGATTGCGCTAGAAAATTTGATCGCAAACATCAAAAGCGGCGATACGCAGACCTGCGCAAAATATGTAATCGATAACTCCAAAGAGTACAAAGGTCGCTATATCGGCCACGTACCGCGCGGCGCACTTAGCCACTGGTGCAGGATCGAAAAGGGCGTCATCAAAAACTGGCAGGCGGTCGTGCCGTCTACCTGGAACGCCACGCCGAAGGACAAAGACGGCGCTATGGGCGCTTACGAATCCTGCTTGATCGGACTTAAGCTTGCCGATCTTTCTAAACCGCTAGAGATCATCCGCCGCATCCACTCTTACGATCCTTGCATCGCTTGCGCCGTGCACGTAATGGACGCTAAAGGGGCGGAGCTTGGCTGCTATAGGGTAGATCCCAGCAAAGGATAAACGATGAAAAAAAGATTTGCGGAATACGAGTTCTCAATCGGTCTTAGGCTCACGCACTGGCTGCGTGCGCTTTGCATTACGATTTTGGTGATCACCGGATATTATATCGCCTTTGTTTTTACCGCGCCCGAGGTGAGTCCCGAGCCGGTGCTTTTCATGCAGGCTAAATTTAGATTCGTGCATCTGATCTTTGGCTTTGCGATGATCGGCGCGGCGATCTTTAAAACTTATCTTTTCTTCTTCGATAAAAAGAGCAAAAAAGAGCTTTTAAGCATCAAGGATTTTTTTAGCCCGCGCGTCTGGATAGCTCAGATCAAATACTATATCTTTTTAGGCAAGCACCCGCATCTTCGCGGCGTTTATAACCCTTTGCAGTTCATCTCCTATTTGGGCTTTTATCTAGTATTGTTCGTAATCTGCCTAACGGGTATGATATTATACGTGCACGTCTATCACGAAGGGCTCGGCGGCGCGCTATACTGGCTCTTGCGCCCGCTGGAAGCTGCGATGGGCGGCCTAAGCGAAGTGCGAATGATACATCATCTTTGCATGAATATCATCATAATCTTCGTGCCGATCCACGTCTATATGGCGGTCTTTAATGCCGTCAAGGGCAAGGACGGCGCGATGGATGCGATCGTAAGCGGCTATAAATTTAAAAAGGAAGAGCACGCTTGAGGGTGCTGGTACTGGGTATCGGCAACGTCATCTACGCGGACGAGGGCATAGGCGTACACTTCGTCCGCGCGCTCGCGCAGAACCATAAATTTTATCCTAAAGCCGCCGCACGAAATTCTATGGAGGGCGAGGATTTCGCGGCGCAGAATTTTATGCAAGATTCCGCCCAAGTCTCTGCGATACAAAATTCTACCTCGCAAAATTCCATAGAGCGCGACTCTTTGCAAAATTTTGCAGATGAGAATTCTATCTTTAAGCAAAATTTCGCGACAGTAAATTTAGACCGAAATTCTACTTCAGAAAATTCCGCAAAGCAGAATTCCGCTTTAAATTCTATTTCGCAAAATTTAGCAATAAATTCCGCAGCGCAAAGCTATATCAATGCGAACCTCGTTGCCGAAAATCCTGCCGCGCCGAGCGATAGTGCGGATCAGATCCGATTTATCGACGGCGGGACGCTGGCTAGCTTTTTGATGCCTACGATGGCGGAATTTAATGAAATTTTGCTCGTAGATTGCATAGACGCGGACGGCGCAAAGGGCGGCGAGGTGTATTTTTTCGACTACGACGCGATGCCTAAGCAGATCAGCTGGAGCGGTTCGGCGCACGAGGTCGAAATGCTTCAAACTCTGCAGATGATGGATCTTTGTGGCGATCTGCCTCACGTTAAAATTCTAGCGGTCGTGCCGCAGCGTATCGAGGAAGCGAGTTTTAAGCTAAGCTCCGTGATTTTAGAGTCCTCAAAAATCATGGAAAAAACGGCGCTTAAGTACCTATCGGATCTTGGTTTCGCGCATGAAAAAATCGCCAATCTTAGCGCCCAAGATATCGCGGATCGATTTGCAAAAAGGGGGCGAGATGATAGTAGCATATGAGTTTAACTACCTTAATGAAAACGCGCTGATAGCGCACTTCTTGCTGTTTTATGCTCGCAAAAGCGCACTTGAGTTTTGCCTGAAAAAAGAGGCGAGCTTAATAAGCCTTTTCGTGCGCGGCAGTGAGGATGAAATTTTAAAATTTAGCGACGAAGCGATGCCGCTAATTCCAAACTCCATATTTTTGGCAAAATCCTCCGTGCGCGTGGTAGACGAGGGCGGCGCCGAAGCGAAAGCGCTGAAATTTAACGGCACGTTTAAAGATGCCTCTTCGAGCGATTTAAATAAATTTTTCGAGGATGAAATTTCAAACGCTGCTAGTCAGGCTAAATTTAATAATTTCACTCCGCGAGTGATGAAGGAATACCTCGCTCACGCCGAGCTGTCTCAAAATGAATTCGGAATAATAAGCGGTGCTAGCGTGCTTTATGAGGGAAAATTTGAAGCGGTATGCAGGGAGAATTTCGCCAGCTTACTGGAGTTTTGCCGCATAAACTTATTTCATGCTCAGCAGGTTCAGATCGAGCGCAGCGGCGCAATTTTCACGCTCAAGGCGGACGTGGATTTTAGCGCCGATTTTTTGATAGCCGCGGGAGTGAGCGCGCTGGATGGAATTTTTGTAAGCGACGAAAAGAGCAAAATCGCGCTCGCAGCCTTTGAAAAGCCGCTCATAAGCCTAAAAACCAATGCGATCTTTAGAAAAAATCACGAGGGCGCGCCTAAATTTTTTGACGTAAAGCTTGCGGGCGACATATTCGTGTTTGCGCTGGGGCGCGCTTTGGCAAGCGACGGGATCTATTTTTTAAGCGCAAAATGCGAAAGCGCAGCGCAGAAAGATAAAATTTTTAAGGTCGCGCCGCTGCAAAACGGCTTTTTGATCGTGCAAAACGAGGACTTTTTAAGCGACGCCGCAAGCGCTTATCTGAAAAACTCAAAGGACAAAAACTCCGCTCTTTTTGCGCTTACGTGCCGCGAAAAGGGACTTTTAGATGATCCTAAAAAACGGGTTTTGCGCTGTTTTTTGGGCGCGGGCGCGGATGATGAGATCGCAATTTATGGCGAAAGCTCTAAAAAAATTCTGCTTAAATTTGATCTGCCGCGCAGTTTTGACGAGCTTAAGGCGCAAATTTGCGCCGACGAAACGGGCGCTAAGCTGCTTGAAAATTATAGCGCCAAATTTAACGTAAACGCCGCAAAAATCGATGAAATTTTAAAAAGCGCAAACGCGGGATTTCACACCGTCTTTAGCGTCGCCGCACAGCTTATCTGGGGGCGCGATGCGGCGTTTTTGATGGCGGCTGCGGAGGATTTTGCGGGCGGCAAAGGGGTGCGACTCGATTTTTGCACCGATGAGCGCGGCTGCGTGCAAGCGGATAAAATTTTGCGCTCGGCGATGAGCTATGCGCTCGCAGGCGCCAATGAAAAGCTGTTTGCGTTCGGATTTTTCGATAGTTTGGGCTATTTTTTAAGCGATCTGGCGGATGAGCGCAAAGAGGATTTTGACATTTTGATCTTCAGCGGCGCGATGTTTAGCGGGCGCAAATTTGCAGATTTGATGCTTAAGCTTTGCAAAAATTTTGACGCGAGCTTTAGCGACAGCTTTGCGCTTCAAGCCCGCTAGATCGGGCATATATGCAAATTTTCGGCAAAGATTCGAAGTCTTATCCGCAAAACAGCGAGTTGCGCGAGCATTGCGGTGCCGATAGCTGCGCCATACGGGCTAAATTTAACGCAGACGAGATCGCGCGAAATTTTAAAAAAGCGGCAAAGGGCGCGGACGTGAAGGAACAAATTTTATTAAATTTAGAGCATATTTTGAGGCGCTCGGTACGTTTTGTCCGCTTGCAGCGAGCGCAACTTGCTCGCAAAACAGCTCCTGCGGCGCGCAATTTATGAAAGCATGTGTATGAAAGTGGCTAAATTTGAGGTTTTCGGAGCGGTGCAGGGGGTCGGATTTCGCCCGTTCGTCTATAAACTCGCCGTGGATTTGGGGCTGAAAGGCGAGGTTTATAACGACGGAGAGGGCGTTAAAATCATCGTTTGCGCAGATCTTTCCGAGCCGCAAAAAGGCTCGATTGATAAAAATTTCGCCCCTTTAAATTTCGATCAACCCAATTTTAACGAAAATCAAGCGCAGAAAGTATCGTTATCGGCTGCTCGGTCTTTAAATTCTACCGAGTCGGATTCTAACGAGACCGCAAGCTCGTCACTAAATTTTACGGGCTCAAATTTAAACGAGAGTTTCTTTTCGCCGCAGAGTACGCCGAACTTGCCAAATGATTTGACGAGCGATTTGCAAGCCGCAGCGAGCGAGAAATTTTTACCGAACTTATTCGAGATCGATCTAAACGAGCAGGGCTACATTTTGCCCGCTTCGTCGAATCAAAATTTCATCGTGCAAAATTCGTCGCAGCAGCGCGGTATGTCGCAGAATGAATCGCCGCAAGGCTTGCAAAATATTAAGCGCGACTTACAAGGCGCGAAGGGTGATTTACAGGGCTTTAAACGCAATCCGCAAAGTGCCGAGCAAGATCTGCGCGAAGAAGAAATTTTAAAAATTTTCGAACAACGCCTGCGCAGCGAGACGCCGCCGCTTAGCCGTATCGATAAAATTATCCGTACCGATCTAAATACACAAGATTTTACGCAAAATTTTACTGATTTTAAGATCACGCAATCCAAAGAGGGGCGTAAATTTAACCCGATTTTGCCCGATTTTGCGATCTGCGATCAGTGCAAAAAAGAGTTTTACGACCCGCGAAATCCGCGCTTTCACTACCCATTTATCAACTGCACGGATTGCGGCCCGCGCCTTAGCATCATCGCCGCGCTGCCGTACGACCGCGCAAACACCACGATGAGGGCGTTTGAGATGTGCGAGTTCTGCCGCGGCGAATACACGGACCCGCTCACGCGCCGTTATCACGCCGAGCCGATCTCCTGCCCACACTGCGGTCCGCAGCTGTTTTTATGCGGCGCTGGCGGTGAAATTTTATCAAGCGGCGAGGAGGCGATAGCGTGCACGGCGGAGCTTTTGCGGCGTGGACAGATCGGCGCGATCAAGGGGATGGGCGGCTTTCATATCGTTTGCGATGCGACGAACGAGCGCGCGGTACGCATGCTGCGAACGCTCAAAAAGCGCCCGAGTAAGCCCTTTGCGATCATGTGTCGCGACGCAGCGCAGGCAGGGCGCGCGGCGAGCTTAAGCGCAGAGGAAGAGGCGCTGATAGATTGCAATGTCAAGCCGATCGTAATTTTGAAAAAGCGCGAGTTTGTTTGGCGCACGCTGACGGGCTTTGCGGCGGATTTCGGCTCGCAAAATTTAAAGGCGCAAAGCAAAAATCCTCTATCGCCGAGATTTATGAGCGAGCAAGAAGAGGCGGCACAAGGGCAAGGCTCTGAACTACAAAATTTACGAAATTCCGCAACGCAAAATTTTAGTACGCAAAGCGCTGAAAATTGCGCAGAGCAGGGGATATTACAGAGTGCGCAAATTTTCAGCAAAACGGCGCACCGTAATTTCGCCTACGATATGCTAGCGGCAGACGACTCGCAATGTGCAGTAAACGAGCTAGAGCGCGCGTACGATGGATCTGATTTGCAACGCGCGGCTAAAAATTTGAGTTTGCGGCAAGCAGAAGGCCGGCTAGAGCTGCGATATACGACTAATGAGTTAAATTTGCAGTCCGCAGCGGATAGCCAAGACTTGCGATGCGCGGCGAATGAGCTTGATTCTCGGCTTGCGACAGACAAGTCTATTTCGCAAAATTTGGCAAATATTCAGGGCTTGCGACATGCTAAGGATAGAGTAGGCTTGCAGCGTGCGACATGCGAGTCTGGTTTACGGCAGAAAATAAATTTGCAAGGTTCATGCTCTGCGCAAATATGCGTGGCGGATGATAACGAGAGTGATTTCGTGCGTTTGCCTGCGAGCTTTTCGGCGATTTTTAGGGCAGGTACGATTTTTATCGCTCCAAGCGTGGCACCAAACCTTAATAAAATCGGCATTTTCCTAGCCAATACCGGCGTGCATCTGCTGTTTTTTGAATATTTTGATCGTCCGATCGTCGCCACAAGCGCCAACATTAGCGGCGAGCCCATTATTTTTAGCAGCGAGGAGTTGCGCGCGAAGCTGGGCGGCGTCATCTCGTTTTTCCTGGATAACGACCGCGAAAT
>CAUONQ010000035.1:0-8603 GCA_963456995.1 uncultured Campylobacter sp.
TCCTTTAAATTTAGGGCTTTTTTGCCCTAAATTATTTTTTAAGTTTAACTTCCTTATCTTTATACAGACCGGTTCCGACCGGAATTATGCGACCTAAAATTACGTTTTCTTTCAAGTCCTCCAATCGGTCAAATTTACCCGCGATACTAGCCTCGGTTAGAACCTTCGTAGTCTCTTGGAAGGACGCTGCCGAAATCACGCTATCGCTTCCAACAGCTGCACGAGTTACGCCCAGCAGTACGGACTCTGCAATCGCAGGCTCACCACCAATTTTCATAATGCGCTCGTTTTCTTCTCTAAATCTGCGGCGGCTAATCAGATCGCCGACGATTAGCTGAGTATCGCCGCTATCGACGATTCGAACCTGGCGGAGCATCTGAGATACGATAATCTCGATATGCTTGTCGCTGATGACGACGCCTTGAGAGCGATAAACCTGTTGAATTTCGCTTATCAGATAATAATGCAGCGCCTTTTCGCCTAAAATTCTAAGCACGTCGTGCGAGCTGATAACTCCGTCGGTAAGTTTCTCGCCCGCGTGGACGAACTCACCGTTTCGCACCTGTATCTGGCGGCTCTTATCGATTAGATACTCCGCGCTCGTTCCGTCCTCGCCTTCTATTATAATGCGCTCTTTTGCACGCAAAGCTTTATCGAAGCGGACCGTTCCGTCGATGTCTGCGATGATCGCGGTATTTTTTGGACGGCGCGCCTCAAATAGCTCCGATACGCGCGGCAAACCGCCGGTGATATCTTTTGATTTCGCAGCAGCCTTAGGCGTCCTGGCCAAAATATCTGCAATCGCTACCTGATCGCCCTTATTTGTAAAAATCGCAGTTTTCGGTCCTAGATTATATTTGATAGGCTCACCCTTGCTAGGAGTTACGATGATAGCCGGTTTGACGCCCTGCGGTAGATACTCGTTGATAACCAAACGGCTCTGACCGGTAGTCTCATCATATTGCTCCGTAGCAGTGTATCCAGGCTCGATATCCTCAAAGCTGATCTTACCCTCGCACTCTGCAGCCACCGGGATAGAATACGGATCCCACTCGGCGATAATCAAGCGATCGTCTTTTTTAGGCTTGGCTATAAGATCATCGCTTTTTACGACGCTATTATCATCATAGGTAATGACCGATTCGCGCGGTATATAGTGGCGGATTGCCTCCCTGCCGTTTTCATCGGAGATGACTACGTACATACCCTTCTCACTTACGACGTGACCTTTTTTGATATCTCTTAGCCTCTCTAAATAATCGCCTTTTAGGATGAAATACTTAAGCGTACCATTTGCTCCCGCTTTGATCTTTTGAGTTACCGGCTCGCCGTCTTTAACGCGAAGTTCGCTTGCAAACGGAATTCGAGTAGGGATATTCCAGTCTTCTTTTATAACCTCTACTAAACTATCATTTTCTCCAACGGTTTCTCCGTCTTTAAATACGATGTAGAATTTCCCCTCAACTTTACCGCTTACGCCCGCAAGTTCGGTAGGCTTGGCTAGATCATGGCGGCGGATGGTATATTTAAATTCTTCCTTCTTGCCCTTTAGCGTGATATTCACATCATCGTGGGTTATATCGATGCTTACTTTGCCAGTAATTGGGGCTTTGATCTTAGGCTCTACCAAAAGCACCGCGGCATTTCTACGGTTCATCACGATATTTTTACCACCGTTTTCATAGGTCTTGACGTTGTAGTATCTGATAAAGCCCTCTTTATCAGCGATTACTTGGCGATCTTGCTGCTCGGTAGATGCGGTACCGCCGGCGTGGAAGGTTCGTAGCGTAAGTTGCGTGCCCGGCTCGCCGATAGATTGCGCAGAGATGATACCGACCGCTTCGCCCGGTTTTACCAGCTTGCCCTCTCCCAAATTTACGCCGTAGCACTTCGCACAAACCCCTTTTTCAGCCTTGCACGTAATAGGCGTACGGATGCTTACGGATTTGATGCCGGCATCGACTATGGTGCGTACCTCATTAACGCCTAGAAGCGTGCCTTCGGTGAATAAAATTTCATTCGATACCGGATCAATCACATCCGAGCTTAGCACCCTACCCATAATCCTATCGGCTAGGCTTTCTATTTGCGTTCCGTTCTCTACAATCTCGGTAACCTCGATACCCTCGTGCGTACCGCAGTCATGCATCGTAACTCTGACGTTTTGCGCGACATCGATCAGTTTTCGCGTTAGATAGCCCGCGTTTGCGGTCTTTAGCGCCGTATCGGCAAGACCTTTACGCGCGCCGTGAGTCGAGATGAAGTACTCGTTTACGTTTAGACCCTCTCTAAAATTTGAAGTAATCGGCGTCTCGATGATCGAGCCGTCCGGCTTACTCATCAAACCTCTCATGCCCGCTAGCTGCTTGATCTGCTCCGCGCTACCTCGCGCGCCGCTATCGGCCATCATATAAATAGAATTAAAGCCGTCCTTATCTTTCTCCATCATCTTCATCATCTCATCGGCTAGCTTCTTGCTGGTGCTGGTCCAGATGTCGATCGTTTTGTTATAGCGCTCGCCGTCAGTTAGTAAGCCCGCGCCGTATTGGTTCTGAACTTCTCTGACCTGCTTTTTGGCCTCTTCGACGAGGCTAGCTTTAGACTTCGGCACGATGATGTCCGAAACGGAGATCGAAACGCCCGCTTTGGTAGCAGATTCAAATCCTAAATTTTTAAGTTTATCCAAGAATTCCGCGCTTATCTCAATACCGCCGTTTTTATAGACGTAATCCACAAGCTCGGCGATATCCTTTTTCTTCATAACCTTATTCCAAAGATTATCGGGTATGAAGCTCGGCAAAATAGACTTGATAATCAAGCGACCCGCGGTTGTAAAGATAATGCGGCGATCGATCATCGTTTTGATTTTAGCATGGATGTCTAGGGCGTTTGCCTCCACGGCAAGCATTACCTCATCGACGTTTGCAAAAATTTTATTCGTTCCTTTTGCACCTGGCTTTTCGAGGCTTAGATAATAAATTCCTAAAACCATATCCTGGCTAGGCACCGCGACTGGCTTTCCGCTCGCAGGAAGCAAGATGTTCATCGAGCTAAGCATTAAAATTTTACATTCCGCGATCGCCTCTTGGCTAAGCGGCACGTGCACCGCCATCTGATCTCCGTCAAAGTCCGCGTTGAATGCGGCGCAGACTAGCGGATGCAGCCTGATCGCCTTACCCTCGACGAGTACCGGATGAAACGCCTGAATAGACATCTTGTGAAGCGTCGGCGCGCGGTTTAGCATAACCGGGTGATCCTTTACGACCTCCTCCAAGCACTCCCAAACTTCATTGATCCTATTTTCGATCATCTTTTTAGCCTGCTTGACGGTCGTAGCATAGCCCTTCTCTTGCAGGCGTGAGATTAGATGCGGCTTGAATAGCTCAAGCGCCATCGTCTTAGGCAGACCGCACTGATCCATGCGCAAATTTGGACCTACGACAATGACGGAGCGACCCGAAAAATCCACGCGCTTGCCAAGTAAATTTTGTCGGAAGCGGCCCTGCTTACCCTTAATGATCTCGCTTAGAGATTTAAGCGGTCGCTTATTAGCGCCCTTTACGGCGTTGGCGCGACGTCCGTTGTCAAAAAGCGCATCCACCGCCTCTTGAAGCATTCGTTTTTCGTTGCGAATGATGATCTCGGGTGCGTCGAGCTCCATCAGCCTTTTAAGTCTAGAATTTCGATTGATGACGCGGCGATACAGATCGTTTACGTCCGAAACTGCAAATTTACCGCCCTCAAGGCTTACAAGCGGGCGTAGGTCGGCAGGCAGTACGGGCAGATTCGTAATCATCATCCACTCCGGCTTATTGCCGGAATTTAAAAAGCTCTCGACGACCTTTAGACGCTTTACGATGGTTTTTTTCTTCGCTTCGGAGTTTGTGTTAGCCATCTCCTCCTTCAAAGAATTTAAAATTTCAACTAAATCAAGCTCAGCTAGCATATCGCGAATTACCTGACCGCCCATTTTGGCGACGAAGCCCGTCTGCGAAAAGCGCTCTTTTAAGCTCTGATACTGCTCTTCATTTAAAACGTCGTATTTCTCGACCTTTTTGGAATTTTCGTTGTCGTAAAATGCCTCACCCGCATTCTCTACGATATACGCCTCATAGTAAAGTACGCGCTCAAGATCTTTCATCTTGATGTTTAGTAGCGTACCGATGCGGCTAGGCAAGGAATTTACGTACCAAATATGCGCTACCGGCGTTACCAGCTCGATATGTCCCATTCTAGTGCGGCGAACCTTCGAGCTCGTGATCTCGACGCCGCATTTTTCGCACTTCCAGCCTTTGTAGCGCATCTTCTTATATTTTCCGCAGATGCACTCATAATCTCTTACTGGACCGAAAATTTTAGCGCAAAAAAGTCCGTCGCGCTCCGGCTTGAGCGTGCGGTAGTTGATAGTCTCGGGCTTTTTGACCTCGCCATGGCTCCAAGCTTTAATCTGCTCGGGGCTAGCAAGCCTAATAGCAAACGCGTCGAAATCGTGAACCCTAGCGTCCTCTTTTATTTCTATTCTTTCTAAATTTGAATTATCGCTCATTTATTCTCTCCATTCTCGTAAATTTCAACGTCTAGAGCAAGCGATTTAAGCTCGTTAGTTAAAACAAAAAATGTCTCAGGAATTCCGGTAGACGGAACGTTTTCGCCTTTTGTCAGTGCCTTATACGCAGCCAAGCGTCCGTCGACATCGTCGGATTTGATCGTTAACATCTCGCGAAGCGTGTATGCAGCGCCGTATGCTTCCAGAGCCCAAACTTCCATCTCTCCGAATCTCTGACCGCCGAATAGCGCCTTGCCGCCGACCGGCTGCTGCGTGACTAGGCTGTAAGGGCCGGTGCTTCTTGCGTGAACCTTCTCATCGACTAGGTGGTGCAGCTTGAGATAATACATGCAGCCCACGTTTACGCGCTCTTTGATCTTTTCGCCGGTGCGACCGTCGTAAAGCTCAGTCTTGCCGTCCTGATCGATGCCCGCCATTTCAAATAGCTTTTTGAAATCCTCCGGCACAATGCCTTCGAATATCGGAGCGGAAAATCTAACGCCCTTAGCCCA
Organism: uncultured Campylobacter sp.; assembly: GCA_963456995.1. GTDB lineage: Bacteria > Campylobacterota > Campylobacteria > Campylobacterales > Campylobacteraceae > Campylobacter_B. The sequence goes on from CAUONQ010000035.1 coordinate 5,059, forward strand.
GTCTCTAGCGTATTTCAAAAGATCTTCGTCGCTGATCTTTTCAAGCGTTTTTTTAGCCTGCATTAGTTTGGAAACGCCTGCGATCTCAATCATTTTGGCGCGAAGGGTTTTTATCCATTCGCCCGTTTTCTCTTCTAAAATTTTAGCGATCTGCTCTCCTAAGCGCCAGCCCACAAGACCTAAGTGGCTCTCCATTATCTGACCGATATTCATACGGCTTGGAACGCCGAGAGGATTTAGCACGATATCCACGCGCTGTCCGCTAGGCAGATATGGCATATCGACTTCAGGGACGATGTTTGAGACGATACCCTTGTTTCCGTGGCGGCCCGCCATCTTATCGCCCACTTTTAGCTTGCGCTTAGTCGCGATATAGACCTTTACGAGCTTAACGACACCGCTTGGCAAGATATCGTCTTTTTCTAAAATTTCGATCTTTTCGTCATGCTCCTCTTTGAGCTTGCGCTTCTCGTTTTGGAAGTGGTTTTTTAGCTCCTCGTATTCCTTCTGAACAGCTTTAGAATAAGCCTTGACAAAGGAATTTAACGTAAAGCGGTTGGAGCTTTCAAGCTCCTCTTTTTTAACCTTATCGCCCTTTTTATAATCTTTTTTATTTAGGCTTTGATCGCTTTGCAAAGCGCTTTTAGAAAGAAGTGCTACCACCTTTAGCATCTCCTCGCGATCGAGCATCAAAAGCCTGTCGTGATGCTCCCTTTCGAGCTCGGTTTTTTCATCCTCATAGGCTTTGTTCGTGCGTGGATCCTTCTCATAGCCCTTTTTAGTAAAAATTTTAACGTCGATCACCACGCCTTCCATCGAAGCGGTAGCGTAGAGAGATTTATTTACCACATGCCCCGCCTTCTCGCCAAAAATTGCACGCAAAAGCCTCTCTTCAGGCGTCGGCTTAACCTCGCCTTTCGGAGTTACCTTGCCTACTAGGATCATGCCCGGTTTGACGTGAGTGCCGATCTTTACGATACCGCTATCATCGAGGTGGGTAAGCTCCTCCTCTTTGATATTAGGGATGTCGCGCGTGATCTCCTCCACGCCGTCTTTAAGCTCTCTAGCCTCGATCTCCTTTTCATAAACATGCACGCTGGTGTATTCGTCGGCGCGGATCATCTTTTCGCTCATGACGACGGCGTCCTCGTAATTATAGCCATGCCACGGCATGAAAGCTATAAGAGCGTTTTTGCCGATCGCAAGCTCGCCGCCGTCCATGCTAGGACCGTCGGCTATGATTTGACCCGCCTTTATCACGTCGCCTTTTCGCACGATAGGGCGCTGTGAAAAGGTAGTGTTTTGGTTAGTGCGTAAATTTTTCTCCATCGAGTAGTGATCGATAAACGGCCCCTTCTCGTCTTCGCCCAAAATAAATATATTTTTATTATCGACCTTTTCTACGACGCCGTCGCGATTAGCTTTTATCGCTTCCCATGAATCGCGCGCGATGATCGCCTCCATGCCCGTTCCGACGATAGGAGCGGTGGAGTGTAGAAGCGGCACGGCTTGGCGCTGCATGTTCGAGCCCATAAGCGCACGGTTAGCATCGTCGTGCTCCAAAAATGGGATCAACGACGCCGCTACGCCCGCGACCATACCGGAGCAAAGGTCTATCAGCGAAATATCCTCACGCTTAGCCATGATGTTTTCGCCGTCTTTTCTAACCTCCAAAAGCTCCTCTACGATATTGCCCTCTTCGTCCAATTTAGCGGATGCTGGAGCGATTACGAGCCCCTCTTCCTGCGTAGCTGTAAGATAGACGATCTCGTCGGTGACCTTGCCGTTTACGACCTTTTTATACGGAGCCTCGACAAAGCCCAGATCATTTACCTTCGCATAGGTCGCTAAAGTGTTGATAAGACCGATATTTTGACCCTCGGGGGTCTCGATAGGGCAAATTCTACCGTAATGCGTAGGATGGACGTCGCGCACCTCAAAGCCGGCGCGCTCTTTAACTAAACCGCCCTCGCCCAGCGCAGATAGACGGCGCTTATGCGTGACCTCGCTAAGCGGGTTGGTCTGATCCATAAACTGGCTTAGCTGGCCGCCGGTGAAAAATTCCATAAGCGTAGTGGTGATGATTTTAGGGTTTACAAAATCATACGGCATAAGCTCGTCTAAATTTCCGCTAATGCCAGTAAATTTATCCTTAATCGCCTTTTGAACCTTGATAAATCCAAGATGCATCTCGTTTGCCAAAAGCTCTCCGATCGAGCGAATACGGCGATTGCCGAGATTATCGCGATCATCTATGAAGCCGTCGCCGTTTTTGACCCTGATTAGGTATTTCGCGGTTTTGATAATATCCTCACTAGTTAGTACGGTTACGTACTCCGGCGCCTCGATACCCAGCTTGTGGTTCATCTTCATACGACCGACTTTGGTCAGATCGTAGCGCTCCGGATTAAAAAATAGATCGTTTACGAAACTCTTTGCCGCCTCTTTTACCACCGGCTCGCCCGGGCGCATGACCTTGTAAATTCTAATCGCTGCCAGATCGTTCTCGTCGTCTATGCCCTCGCTTTGTTGCAAGAGCTTAAGCGCGTCCGCATCTTGAATGAAGGAATTTATAATCGAAGTATCTACGCCGCTAGCTAAGTCGTTAGCAATCGTAAATTTTTTCTCGGTATTGGCAATCTTGGCTAGTTTACCCTCATCTAGCGCAGTTAGCGAATCAAAAAGCACTTCGCCGCTGTTTTTATCGACGATGGCGTCGGCTAGGTAGCGCTCGGCTAAAATTTCAGCCGGATACTCGATGAGCTTTAATCCATCCTCTGCTAATTTCTCCGCTTTTTTGACCGTTAGGCGCTTGCTTGCTTGATGAAGCACTTCGCCCTTTTCGTTTATAATGTCGTAATCGAGCCTGCCCGCGTATTCTTTCGGATCGAAATCGGTCAGGAATTTTCCTTTTTTGATATAGATTGTCTTAATAGGATAAAATAATTTTATTATGTCTTGTTTTTTGTAACCGAGTGCGCGAAATAGGATCGTGATCGGAACCTTGCGTCTTTTATTTATGCGCACGTATAGTACGTCTTTTACGTCGTATTCGAAGTATAGCCAGCTGCCGCGATCGGGTATTATTTGAGCGGTGTAGATGAGTTTATTTAGAACCGTCGGGCTCTCTTCCTCTTTGAAGATTACGCCCGGGCTTCTGTGCAGCTGATTTACGACGACACGCTCTACGCCGTTTATGATAAATGAAATTCTATCGGTCATTAGAGGAATGTCGCGAATAAATATATCTTGCTCTTTGATCTCTTTTACGCCGATTTTTTTGCCCGTCTTTTCATCGCGCTCATGCACTAGCAGGCGGAGCTTCATCTTTAAATTTACCGAATAAGTAAGCCCTCTTTCCATGCATTCTCTAATCGAATACTTTGGCTTTGAAATTTCGCTGCTTACATACTCGATACTTAGTCTATTCTGTGCGTCGTGGATAGGGAAAATGGCTTTGAAAACCTTTTCTATGCCGCTTTCTCCACCCGAGTTATCAAGATTTAAAAAATGATCAAAACTTTTCTTTTGTAGTTGTAATAAAT
>CAUONQ010000036.1:0-8465 GCA_963456995.1 uncultured Campylobacter sp.
ATCATGGTTCTTATATTAATATGAGATAAATTTATATATAGCAGATCTCATAATTTATGAAATTTATAATGTTAAAGATGGGTTAGAAATATAAAATTTGAAAATATTAGAAATTCTAAGGCTAAACTTTTATCAATAATTTTTATTATTTAATGAATATTTTAATTTATATGTGTATAATTACAGATAAATTTTATTAGAAAGGAATAAATATGAAAAAACTAACCACTACTTCGGGTAATCCCATCGCGGATAACCAAAACTCCCTTACCGCAGGCAGCCGCGGCGGTATAATGTTGCAAGATTATCAGCTACTTGAAAAACTAGCTCATCAAAACAGAGAGCGTATCCCTGAGCGCGCCGTTCACGCAAAAGGTAGCGCCGCATACGGAACATTAGAGATTACGCACGATATCTCGCGATATACTAAAGCCAAGGTATTACAAAAAGGCGAGAAAACAAGGCTACTTTTGAGATTTTCTACCGTTGCCGGTGAGGCTGGAGCAGCTGATGCTGAGCGCGACGTAAGGGGCTTTGCGATTAAATTTTATACTAAAGAGGGCAACTGGGACTTGGTCGGAAACAACACTCCCGTCTTTTTTGTAAAAGACCCGTATAAATTCCCGGATTTCATCCACACGCAAAAGCGTGATCCTCGCACACACCTCCGTTCAAATGAGGCAGCATGGGACTTTTGGAGCTTAAGCCCTGAGAGTATGCATCAAGTAACCATCTTGATGAGTGACCGCGGTATTCCGGCCAGCTACCGTCATATGCACGGATTTGGTAGTCATACATATAGCCTTATAAATGACAAAAACGAAAGATTTTGGGTTAAATTTCATTTCAAAACTCGCCAAGGCATTAAAAATTTAACCAACGCTCAGGCCTCACAAATCATTGCAAAAGATCGAGAGAGCAATCAACGCGATCTTTTTGAGAGTATAGAAAAGGGTGACTTTCCAAGCTGGGATTTTAAAATTCAAATAATGACTCTACAGCAGGCAAAAGAGGTCAAATTTAACCCATTTGATCTAACCAAAACTTGGCCTCATAAGGAGTTCCCACTCATCGACGTGGGCGTCATGACGCTAAACGAAAATCCGAAAAATTATTTCAATGAGGTTGAGCAGGCTGCATTTAGCCCGTCAAATATAGTGCCTGGTATCAGCTTTAGTCCCGATAAGATGCTGCAAGCAAGGATATTTAGCTACCCCGACGCTCAAAGATATCGTATCGGTACACACTACGCGCAGCTAGATGTTAATCGTCCTATAAGCGAGGTCAATACTTACGTCGTGGGCGGCGCGATGAATAACGGAATGTATGAGCTTGACGATAAAGCTTACTATGAGCCTAACAGCTTTGGCGGCGCCAAAGAAGATCGTGCTTTGTTAGAGTCTGATATAAGCATAGAAGGCGCGATGAAAAGATACGATCACAGAGCCGAGGATCAGGATTATTATTCGCAACCTAGAGCGCTTTTTGAGCTAATGAGCGACGAACAAAAATCGCAGCTTTTTAGTAATATCGCAGATAGCATGGAGGGTGTGAGCGAAGCGATAAAAGAGCGCGCGATAGGACATTTTGAAAAAATTTCCGCTGACTATGCAAATGGCGTAAGAGCCGCTTTGAAAGCAAAAAATTGACGAGCTTAACACAGGCCGAGGAGCAAAGATATGGTGAGCTTTGCGCTATAGCGCTTGATTTTGCCAGGCGAGATGATGCTGACGAGCTAGAAAAGATGATAAAAGCCGATCTTAGCGTAAATTTAAAATCCGCCAAAGGCGACACGCTTTTAATGCTAGCTAGCTACAATAACGCGCTAAAGACTGTAAATATGCTGCTCTCAAACGGCGCCATAGTCGATGAGCGTAACGACCGCGGGCAAACCCCGCTCGCGGGCGCGGCCTTTAAAGGACATTTGGAGGTAGTCAAAGCTCTCGTAAATGCAGGTGCAGACGTAGAGGCTACGAGCGGTCTTGGTATGACACCATATGCCTTTGCCGTGATGTTTGGTAGGAATGAAACGGCAAAATTTTTACTAAGCAAGCGTAAAAAGCAGGGCTTGCTACAAAAACTGGCGGTTAAATTTTTAGGAATTTTCACCAAAAAGAGCGCGCGAGCAGTTTAAATTTTTATGCGCCTTGATATTTGGCGGTTTAAAATTTACGCGCTTTAGCGCTTATACACGGTTTAAAATTTGGCATATTATTTTAGCGTTCGCATAGGGCGAACTTTCGGAGATTTTACTAAAAAGATGCAAGGATGGCTTGAAATTTGGCGTACCATTTCTAACCCCTAGGATTTTGCTTCTCTCGCTTATTCGGTGCGCAGGTATGGTGTCGTTTTGCGATATGCCAATAACATAAGCCTTCTTTGTTTATCTAATATGGCGCGCTCTTTTATGACTATAAATGGCGCGCGGTTTTGGGCTATAATTTAACTCTCTGCCGGCTTAGGAGATAGAATTTTATATTGCTCATTCATCTGCTTCGCTAGTTTAGTGGTGTTTGGTTGCGCCTGCGCTATTTTGCTAACGCCGTCTGTCTAATTTGCATTTTTCCCTCCATCTGCTTTGCTGCGCTTCCCATTTCGTCTGAATTTAGCAGTTCTTGTCGGCTTTGCCCGTGGACTCAATTTTTACGATGAAATTTGGTATGATCTATTGCGATCCTTGTGGCAAGACTATAAATTTTCCTTTGAATCTTTGCAGAGCTTGTAAATTTTTAAGATTTTTCAGCGCGCTTGGAATTTTATTGATTTTTGGATCGAGCTTGTCTTGTAGCTGGATTTGGTTTAGTACTGCGGCTAAATTTTACCATTTTAGGTTCATCGATCAAGCCTTTTATGCCGAGCCGATTATTATATGTAGCTTAATTTTGATATCTTAAGGATCGCGACTATAAGCTCTTAAATTCCATCTCCAGCTGTTTGCGCCAGTCTTGCAGCGAGCGCTCTGCGCTCGCGGCGTATTTTTCGATCAGAGCGTCCGTTTTATTTAGAAACTCAAATAGCTTGCCCTCCCACACGGCGGGGTTTAGGTTGCTTTGATGCATCGTTTTGATATAAACCAACTCCTTGCTAAGAGCCTCAAGTTCGCCTAGATAGCTATCGCGAGCGCTTTCGTCGCGCAGTTCGAGCCGCTTTAGAGCTCGCAGTTTGTCCTCCAAAATATCGCAAAATTTCATATATCTTTGCGAGCTAAGCTCGGGGTCTGCAGCGTCTGCGCGCGCAGAAGCTTTTTGGACCTGAAAATACACGAGCACGCCCACCGCAAGGGCGACTGCGAACATCAAAGCGAAATTAGCCATTTTTTCTCCTTAAGCCGTCCAGGCCCACGACCGCAAGCCCGAACCAAATTAGCGAAAAGCTCAAAATTTTGTAAGTCTCAAGCTCCTCGCCGTAGATAAATACCGCGATCAGCATACTCATGCTAGGGCTGATGTATTGCATAAAGCCGATCGTAGATAGCGGCAGATACTGCGTGCTTACGGCGAAGGTAAGCAGCGGCAAAATAGTAATCAGCCCGCTTGCAAACAGCAGCGCGCCGCTTACGTTAAAGCCGAAAGCGCCGCTTCCTTTTAGCGCGCAGTAGATCAGAAACGCAAGCGCAGGCAGCAGCATCAGCGCCGTCTCGCAAAACAGTCCCTCAAAGCTAGGCACGCTTATTTTTTTGCGAATGAGGCCGTAAAATGCAAAGCTAAGCGGCAGTACGATCGAGATTATCGGTAGCCTACCCAGCGCGTAAATTTGCACGCCGATAGCCGCAAAGGCTAGCAGCAGGGAAAATTTCGCCGCCGCGCTTAGCCGTTCGTGCAGAAACAAAGCGCCCAAAAGCACCGAAAATAGAGGATTTATAAAATATCCGAGACTCGTGGCTAAAATTTGATCGGAATTTACCGCGTAGATATAAATGCCCCAGTTCGTGCTGATAAGTAGTCCCGTACAAAGCAGCGTGAGAGCGATTTTAGGGGAGCTAAGAAGCCGCGCGACGTTTTTTAAGCGGTGCGTAAAGCAGAGAAAAACGAGCAGCAGCAGGAAGGACCAAACGACGCGATGCGCTAAAATTTGCACCGCGTCCACATCCTTTATGAGCTTAAAAAATATCGGAAAAACGCCCCACATAAAAAAGGTCGCAAATGCAAGCATTAGTCCTTTAGTGCGATCGTTTTCCATAAAATTCCTTCCAAATTGCCTAAAGGCGCTATTTTAAGATTTTTTGGGTTAATAAAAGCTTATTTGGGTATAATCGCGGGATTTACGAAATTTAAGGAGGGGCTATGAGCTGGAGTAGGACATCGTGGAAAGATTATAAAATTTTACAGCAGCCGATTTATCAGGATGAAAGTGCGGTGCAGGCCGCTAAAGAGCGCCTTTACAAGCTGCCGCCGTTAATTTTTGCGGGCGAGGTTCGCAACCTAAAAGCCGAGCTTGCGCGCGCCAGCGAGGGCAAGTCGTTTTTGCTTCAAGGCGGCGATTGCGCGGAGAGCTTTAATGATTTTAGCGCGAATAATATCCGCGATATGTTTAAGGTAATGCTTCAAATGGCGATCATTCTTACCTTTGCAGCGGGTCGCCCCGTCGTTAAGGTAGGTCGTATCGCAGGGCAGTTCGCAAAGCCGCGCAGCAGCGATTTCGAGGAGGTTGGCGGCGTGAGCCTGCCTAGCTACCGCGGCGATATAATCAACGGCTTTGAGTTTAACGAAGCGGCGCGCAAGCCGGATCCCGCGCGCATGATCGAGGCGTATCATCAAAGTGCTTCGACGCTGAATCTGCTGCGCGCCTTTTCTCGCGGCGGTCTTGCGAACCTGCACGAGGTGCATAAGTGGAATTTGGGCTTTTTGAAAAAGGGCGAGCTGGAGGCTAAATTTAACGAGCTCAGCGATGAAATTTCGCGCACGCTTAAATTTATGGAGGCATGCGGACTGAGCGCCGCTAACTCTCCGAGCCTTGCCGAGACGGTGCTTTACACATCGCATGAGGCGCTGCTGCTGCACTATGAAGAGTGTCTGACGCGCATCGACAGCACCAGCGGCGATTGGTACGATTGCTCGGCGCACATGCTTTGGATCGGCGAGCGCACGCGCGGCGCGGACGATGCGCACGTGCATTTTTTAAGCGGTATCAAAAACCCTCTCGGCGTCAAGATCGGCCCGAGCGGCACCGCGGATGAAATTTTGCGCCTTTGCGACAAGCTCAATCCGCAAAACGAAGCAGGCAGGCTAAACGTCATTATTCGCATGGGCGCGGATAAGATCGGCGCGCGGCTGCCGCAAATTTTGCGCGAGCTAAAGCGCGAGGGCAGAGCGATCCTGTACAGCATCGATCCGATGCACGGCAACACCGTCAAGACCGCAAACGGCTACAAAACGCGCGAGTTTTCTAAAATTTTAAGCGAGGTGCAGAGCTTTTTTGAAATCCACGCCGCGGAGGGCACGCACGCAGGCGGCATCCATCTTGAGATGACCGGTCAAAACGTCACCGAGTGCACGGGCGGCTCGTTTAACGTGACGCAAGAGACGCTAAAACAGCGCTATGAAACACAGTGCGATCCGCGCCTAAACGCAGATCAGGCGCTAGAGCTTGCATTTTTGCTCGCCGATAATCTAAAAAAGGCGGAGTAGCCCGCCTTTCGTTGCGCGTAAAATTCGATCGCGGCTTGGAATTTTAATCGTATTTTGGGGCGTTTTGACGTAAGCTAGCGCTGCGACCGTGCTTTGCGCTTGAAATTTAATTGTAACTTGGCGCGGGTGATTTAAATTTATGTAACTCTAAATATAGAGCGGCTTTGGGCGCAGTCTTAGAGCGGTCAAAATATAGACGATTGAAAATTTATACCTCGCGCGAAAACGTAAGCCGCGTAAGCCCGCCGCCAAAATACAAGCAATTGAAAATTTTGTGGCGTCGCACCCTGATAAAATCTCTTTTTGCAGAGACTTGTGAACTTCTTGGCGGCTAAATTTAGCCCCGTGAGCTCGCGGCTTAAAATTTTAAATCCGCCCTGCATGGAATTTTAAAATTTGCACCGCCGTGAAATTTTAAAAATTTAGCGCTAAATTTGCAGCCCGCGGAATTTCGTCTTTAAATTTCGCCGTGTAAATTTTAATCGCTCGCTTCTGTGTGCCGCCTATCTGTGTGTAGCTCAAGCTAGCGGCAGACTGAGAGCGGTAAATGCAGCAGCACAGGCTCGCCCCCGTCTTTTTGCACATAGCAATAAAGAGCGCGTGCTATCTGCTTCGTCTTTTCGCACATGGCGGCAGAAAACGCCGCGCTATCTGCGGTATTCGGCATAGTACGGCGCAAAAGCTCCTGCTTATGGTCGGCGCGACGAACAGATGCCGCCGCAGCGTGTGTGTTTCATTAGCTCAAGAACTTCCGTTTAATCCTTGATGATGCGATAGATTGGGCGGAGCAGACTTTGCATCCGTTTTAAATTTCAAAGCGCAATTTCGCCGTGAAATTTTAATAGAAAATCTATGCTTCTGTCGCTAAATTCCAGACTGAAATTTTACCTTTTGAGTTTATGCTGCAGCACCGCTATAAAATTCCATGTCTTAAATTTAAAGCAAAATTCTGCGGCGCAATGAAATTTCAAAATTTCGTTGCAGTAAATGTAGAATTTTAAGTCGGCAAATATAAAATTTAGAAGGCAAAGTTTGCTGCCGCATCGTGTACTGCGCCGCGAAATACTACTCTACATAATCTGCGCCTAACCTCACAAGGCCCGTCGTGCAAAATTTATGCAGAATTTACGCGGGGTTCTTGCCGCCCGCGCCGCTTCGCTTCGTTACTTTGAGCGCGGTTTATTAAGTTTTAGTGCGACTACCGCGATTGCGACGCTTGCGTCGTGCGTGATGCTAAGGCTTGCGGATTTGATATGAAATTTTTTGCGGATTTTTTTACGTATTTTTAAATGCGGCGCGCCCAGAGCGTCTTTGTAAATTTTAGCGTCTTTAAAGCTAAATTCTGCGCCGATGCCGGTGCCTAGCGCCTTGCTAAGCGCCTCTTTGGCGGCATAGATGCCTGCGATACTTTCGTCGCGCAGCGCGGAGGAGCGTTCGGATTTTTTCAAAATGCGCTTTAGAAATTTCGCGCTGTATTTTGCGCGCAGCGCTGCGATCCTGCGCACCGCGGTTATGTCCGTGCCGATCTTTATCACGGTCTGGCGCCCCGCGGTTTAAATTTAATCACGATTGCAGGCTCTCTTTAATCTCGATGTCGATGATCTTATCGCCCTGTCTGATCGCGTCTAAAACCGCTAGGCTAGGCTGATCCACGATTTGTCCGAACACCGTGTGCACGCCGTCTAGGTGCGGCTGCGCGCTGTGGCAGACGAAAAACTGGCTCCCGCCCGTATCGCGCCCCGCGTGCGCCATCGATAGCGCGCCGCGCACGTGCTTGTGCTTTTGGTGGTCGCATTCGCACTTTATGCGCCAGCCCGGGCCTCCCGTGCCGGTGCCGCGCGGGCAGCCGCCTTGGATTACGAAATTTGGAATTACTCGGTGAAAATTTAGCCCCTTGTAAAACCCGCTGCGAGCAAGGCTAGCGAAATTCGTAACCGCCTGCGGGGCTTCGTCACCGAAAAGCTCCAGCTTCATATCGCCCTTTTCGGTTTTTATCACGGCGTATTTATCGCGCGCCAAAGCTGCCGCGTCAATGTCGTAAATTTTTAAGCTTTCCATTTTTTCTCCTATGCGATGTTGGTGTAAACTGCCTGCACGTCGTCGTCATCCTCTAGCCGCTCGAGCAGTGCGTCTATGTCGCCCAGCTGCTCCTCGCTAAATTCGTGCTTTTCATTGGCGACGAATTTTAAGCTTGCGCTGATGATCTCAAGCCCTATCTTTTCGATACCTTCATTTAGGGTGCCGAAGCTTTCATATTCGCCGTAGATTAGAAGCGTCTTTTCGAGCTCGCCCTTGTCGTTTTCAAACTCGTTGATCTCAAGCTCGCTAAGACCGAAGTCGATGAGCTCAAGCTCCAGCTCCTCGATGTCGCGGCTCGGCAGCTTAGTCTCAAAAACGGCCTTGTGCGAAAACATAAATTTCAAACTGCCGCTCGGCAAAAACTCGCCCTTGGCTTTGTTTAAAATCGACTTAACGTTTGCGACGGTGCGGGTCGGGTTATCGGTGGCGCATTCGATTATTAAAAGCGCGCCGTGTGGCGCCTTGCCGTCGTAAAAAATCGTTTTGATATCTGCGCTATCCTTGCCGCTTGCGCGCTTGATAGCCGCGTCGATGTTGTCTTTGGGCATATTTTGCGCCTTTGCCGTGGCTATCGCGGCGCGCAGCTTGGAGTTCATCAGCGGATCTTCGCCGCCCTCTTTCGCAGCCATCGTTATGGCCTTGCCCAGTTTTGGGAAAAGTTTGCTCATCTTCCCCCATCTAGCTTCTTTTGAAGCGCGTCTGTATTCAAAAGCTCGTCCCATAAAATTCCTTAAAGCTTAAATTTAAAAACGGGTGATT
>CAUONQ010000037.1:0-8420 GCA_963456995.1 uncultured Campylobacter sp.
TAGGGTTTTTAAAAGTTCCGTGTATTCATAATTATCCAAAATTTAAGACCTTTTTATGCTTTTGGCGTGATTATAACATATTTTGGATTAAGGTTGTTTATAAAATTTTATTTAAGGCGGGCATTATTAAGCATTTATCTATTAAGGATATCAAAACCTGCTTGATATTGCCATGATTAATCAGTTTAAGCTCCGTCGAGAGATCGGGCAAGGGGTCGTTTAGTAGCAGTTTTAGCTTTGCTTCTTCTAGCTTCAACTTTTTGCAATCGGCTTTTCTGTTTTCAAGCATAGACACCACTAGTCTTAGCTTCTCTTTTGTCATTTCGCTTTGCACGAAAGCACCTTATATACGATAATAGAGCATAAAAAAGCCGCAATGGAGCAGGCAAAATAAGCCCAAATTTCTCCGATAGTTTTTTCAAGAAGCGCGTGCAGTCCTAGCAAAAAGAATACTAAGCCTATAATGCAAATCACGCCCGTAATTATATTTAGTAAAACCGAATTGGCGCTCTTTAAAAAAGAACGCCTAATATCGCTAGCTTGAGCGTCTACGAGCTCTACTACCGAAACTATAAATTCAGATATGCCAGCCATTATTTTTTCAGCAACCAAGCGAGCAAAAATCCGACGCCCGCAGCGATAGCGACGCTTTTTATCGGGTCTTGTTTTATCGTGTCATTCACGCTTTCTATGCCGTCTTTGCCTTTGAGCCTTAGATCATCTATATATTTTTTGATCTCATTGTTATTTAGCTGATCTAAAATTTTATCTTTTGCAGACTCTGCACGCTCTGCGCCTATGTTTTTGATGGACTTCATAATCTCCTTAAAATCCGCTTTTAAAGAGTCTATATCCTTTTTCAAAGACTCTAAATTTATCTCTTGAGTAGCCATTTTCACTCCTTTTGAAGTTTATTTTAGAGCTGAAGCTCATGATAGATTTTAGTACTTATTGATTAACGCTCGCTAAATAGACCACCCTTTCGCGCTTAATTTATACCTTTAATATTTTTTGATATAATTGCCAGCCTTAATATTTTATATTGAAAAGAGAGAACAATGCAAATTATTAGAAGCGTAAAGGAGCTAAAAAGCTTCAGAGCGACGACAAGCGGCAGCGTGGGCTTTGTGCCTACTATGGGCGCCTTGCACGCGGGGCATGCGAGCCTCATAAAAAGAGCGCGGAACGAAAACGACATCGTAATCGTCTCCGCATTCCTCAATCCGGCGCAGTTTTTGCCCGGCGAGGATCTAAACAGCTACCCAAAAAATGAAGCGGGCGATATTAAAATTTGCGAAAGCCTCGATGTGAACGCGCTTTTTATCCCGACCGCGGATGAAATTTACAGCACGGAGGAGCCAGCGATCATAGCACCTAAGCCAATAAGTGAAATTTTAGAAGGCAAAACGCGCCCCGGGCACTTCGACGGCGTACTTAAGGTGCTAAATAAGTTTTTTAATCTAACTCGTCCTAACAACGTTTATATGGGCAAAAAGGACACCCAGCAGCTTTTCATCGTGCAGAAGATGATAAAGAGCTTTTTTATGCCTATAAGTATCATCCCTTGTGAGATCGTGCGCGAGAGCGACGGCTTGGCGCTTAGTTCGCGCAACGCCTATTTGGATGAGGAGGGAAAGCTTATGGCGCTTAAGCTTTCGCGCTCCTTGCTAAATGCCAGCTCGCTTATTAAAAAAGGCGAGATCAGCCTAAATATCATCCGCGAAAAGATGCTTAGCGTGCTTGAGCCACTGGCGGTCGATTACATAGCATTCGTGGATTATAAATTTAATGAAATTTCGCAGATCAAGCAAGGCGATACGATAATCCTGCTTGCCGCAAAGGTCGGCACAACCCGCCTGATCGATAATATCTGGCTGTAAAATGGCAAAACTCCATCTCGTCTCGCTGGGCTGTAATAAAAATTTAGTCGACTCCGAGATCATGCTCGGGCGTCTGCAAAACTACGAGCTCACGGATGAGCCTGCTAGCGCGGACGTGATGATCGTAAATACCTGCGGCTTCATCGCAAGCGCCAAGCAGGAGAGTATCCGCACGATTTTAAAACTTAGCGAGCAGAAAAAAGACGGCGCGCTGCTGGTCGTCACGGGCTGTCTGATGCAGCGCTACAAAGACGAGCTCATGCGCGAGCTGCCCGAGGTCGATATTTTCAGCGGCGTCGGCGACTACGACAAGATCGACGAAATGATCTTAAAAAAGCAGAATTTATTCAGCCCGCAAACCTATCTGCAAAGCCCAGCTCTCGCCTCTTCGCGCGTGATAACGGGCTCAAACTACCACGCTTACGTTAAAATTTCGGAGGGCTGTAATCAAAAATGCTCTTTCTGCGCTATTCCGAGCTTTAAAGGCCGCCTAAAAAGCCGCAGTATCGAGGACATCGAAGCGGAGGTGCGCGGCTTGGTAGCGCGTGGCTTTTACGATTTCAGCTTTATCGCGCAGGATTCCAGCAGCTTCGGCCGCGATCTAAGACGCGGCAAAAAAGGCGGATCAAATTTTAAAGGCTCCGAAGGCGAGTTAAATTTTGCGGGCTTTCGCGACGGGCAGAATTCCGACGGCTCATGCTACGAACAAAGCCCCAATAGCTCAAGCGGTGGCGCGGGAGATAGAATTGCCGCTCAAAGTAGGCTCGTCTGCGATAAGGGCTCCGGCGGCGATAGTGCGGACGACGAAAGAGCCCACGAGCAAGACGTGGATCTAGTCGCGCTGATAAAACGCATCGAAAAAATAAAGGGCGTCAAGGTCGCGCGCGTGCTGTATTTATACCCCACCAGCACCGACGAGCGACTCATCCGCACGATCGTGGGCTCACCCGTTTTTGCGAACTACTTCGATATGCCGATCCAGCACATAAACAACAAAATGCTAAACCTGATGAAGCGCGGCGCGGGCGCGGCGCGGATCAAAGAGCTTTTAAGCCTAATGCGTGCAGCGCCAAACTCGTTCCTCCGCACGGGCGTCATCGTGGGGCACCCGGGCGAGAGCGAAGCCGAATTTGACGAGCTTTGCGACTTTTTGCAGGAGTTTAAATTTGATAGAATTTCAGCTTTTGCCTACAGCAAGGAGGAGGATACGGCGAGCTTTGCGATGCCGCAGATCCCTGCGCGGACAATTAGCCGCCGCCTAAATAAAATCGAAAAAATCACGCGCAAGGCGATAGATAATAGCATGCGCGCGCTCGTAGGCAAAAAGAAGCCCCTAATAATCGAAGGCGCCAGCAGCGAGGGTGAGTTTTTTTACGGCGCCAAGCCTCTTGCATGGGACAAGGACATCGACGGCGAAATTTTAATCAACGAAAGCTACGTGCAAAATCTAAAAGTAGGCGGTCTATATGAGTGCGAAATCACGGAATTCGCGGGCGACAGACTGCTTGCGCGAGTGCTAAAAAGCTTGCAAGGACAATGAAAAACTCGCCCGAAATTCCAAGTAAAATTCTAGCCTTGCTGCGGACCGGCAAAAACCTACTTGCCTTTTCGCACGGCGTCGATAGCACGGCGCTTTTTTACCTTCTGGACGAGGCGGGCGTGAAATTTGACCTTGCGATCGTGGACTATAACGTCCGCGCGCAGAGCAAAGACGAGGTCGCCTCGGCAAGGCATCTGGCGGCCAAATTTAGCAAACAAATTTACGTAAAAAGCGTGCGTCTGGGTGCGTCAAATTTCGAGCACGAGGCGCGCGCGGCCAGATATGAGTTTTTTGGCCAAATTTGCCGCGAGCGGGGATATGAAAATTTGATCTTAGCACATCAGTTTGACGATAAATTCGAGTGGTTTTTGATGCAGCTTGGGCGCGGCGCGGGGCTTAGCGAGCTGCTAGGCATGCAAGAGCTCGAAGCCCGCGAGGACTACGTGATCGCTCGTCCGCTTTTAAGCGTGCGAAAGTGCGAGCTGGAGCGGTTTTTGCGTGAGCGAAACCTAAAATACTTCACCGACGAGACGAATTTAACGGAGCAGTTTAAGCGCGGTCGCGTTCGCGCTAAATTTAGCGAGCCGTTTTTGGATGAGTACTTTAGCGGCGTGAAAAAAAGCTTTGAGTTTTTGGCGGTCGATGCGCTAAATTTAACTCCCGAAATTTCTAATCCCGCACCTAAAATTTATCTCGTAAAACGCGGCCGGGGCGAGCTTCGCGGCGTCGATCAGGCGTGCAAGCGGCTAGGATTCGTGCTAAGCTCGGCGCAGCGAAACGAATGCGCGCGTTGCCTAGAAAACGGCGCTGACTGCGTGCTAGGCGGCAAGGTAGCCGTGGGCGCGGGCAAAAATTTTATTTTTGTGACGCCATATATCAAAGCCGCGATGGACAAGAAATTTAAAGAAGCGTGCAGGCGGCTCGCCGTCCCGCCGATAAACCGCGGATTTTTATTTGCTGAGGGCGCGGATCTTGCGCTATTTGAGGAGCTTTTATGAGCGTTTATTTTACCTCCGATCTACACTTCGGCCACGAGCTGGTGCTTAAAAAATATCCAAATTTTAGAAAAGGCACAAACGTAGCAGAGATGGATGAAAATCTCATCGCCGCTTGGAATGCGCTCGTTACGCCAGAGGATCTCGTCTATAATCTCGGCGACGTGTCCTTTCACAAGGATTTTGCGCACACTTGCGAGTTACTTCGCAGACTAAACGGGCGACATTTTTTGGTGCTCGGCAACCACGATGGGCGCATCGCTACGATGAAAAACGAGCTGCTAAGCCAGCGCAAGGCGGACGGCAATTTTATCTTTGAGCAGATCGTAGGCTACGCCTTTGTGCGCTTATCGCATAAGAGAGCGGCTCTGTCTCACTACCCGATGATCGAGTGGGCAAACTGCCATTATGGCGCGCTGATGCTCTACGGTCACCTGCACGCAGATATGGCTGAAGTTTCGGGCAGGGCGCTAAACGTGGGCTTCGATCTGCACGGCAAAATTTTAAGCGAGGACGAGGTATGGTCGTATCTGAAAGATATCCCGCCCAAGGCCCATCACGCAAGCGAGCTAGAGGGCATTAGCGAGAACGACGATGTGGAGCAAAGGCGGACTTTGATAGAAAATTTTTTACGCAAAATTAATCGGGATTTGTGAAAAAGATAAAATTTACGGCGCAAGACGGGCCCTTTAGGGCAAATTAGCTTAAATTTAAAAACAAGTCGTTTAAATACGGATGATTTTATCTAGTCAAAATTCCATTATGCAACGCGAGATATTTAACAAAACGCAACTGCGAACGAGCAACCAAATCGTATCAAGCAAGCGCAATCTTGCAAAGATAAAATTTTAAAATTCTGCCTAGGTGCGGAGCGAAAAATTTGATCTAGCGGGCTTCCAGCATCGCGATTTTGTTGATGTAATCAGCGAAATTTAGATTTATCAAATTTGTTTTGATGAAGATGCGCGTAAAAATCACATAACCGATCTCATTGCTAAGCGTGCCGTCTGAGTAGATGAAAACATTAGTGAGAAACTCGCTATTTTCGGATTTATAGAAGGTCTCGATCTGAAAATTTAAAAGCTCGTAAAATAGCTCGTCAGTATCGCTCATCGCTGCCTGCATCTCTTCATCGATACGCATTATGTCGGCATAGAGTACGCGCTCTTGGTTGGCGACGACGAAACATGCGCGATTATTAAATTTCAGTGCGAACATCGCCATGTTTTCAAAATCGCTTTGATTTTTTAGCAAGAAGTATAAAATTTTAAATAAACTAGCGTGCGAGCTAAATTCTATTCCAAAAGTCTCATCCGCCGCCTGTGCACTTGCACGGGGAAATTCCACGATGAAGCTATCATCGACTTTTTGATAAATGCTATTTTCTTTAATCATATAATCTTCGTTAAAATGCACCCTTTGATTTTCGTCGTCTATCAGTACGCAGGAGATTAAATTTTTATCACTCAGATCCGCAAAGCCCGCCAGCGAGGTAGCCAGATCATTTTCTTGCGCGATGGGAAAACGATCGGATTTCTCATCCAAAATTCTTTTACCAAAGCCCAATTTTCTATAAAAAAACTCACATGCGTCGGCACTTTTAGCGACGCCGAGGAATGATTTTGCTTTAAATAGTGCCATTTTTTCTCCTAAAATTGCAATTATACCGAAACACTATTATTTCAAACTAAAATTTAGCGTCCTGCTCGGCGCTTGCAAAAAGCAGTTGCCTGATCGCCTCTTTGCCCGCATCAAGGTCAAGCTCTGCTAAGCTTAGCGGTGCGCTGAGGCTGTAATTTATGCGCGAAAACGGCTTTGGCAACACCATCTCGTCCCAGCTACGAAATTTCCAAAAACTGCTCGCTTCGTAATTTAGCGCGTAAATGTCTAAGTTTAGCCGCTGCGCAAGGATCACGGCACCGTCGGCGACGCTGTGAAGCGGACCCCGCGGACCGTCTGGAGTGATGATGACGTCGGTGCCATTTTTTATCTCTTTGATCGCACCCATAAGGGCTCGCGCGCCGCCTTTGAAGCTACTGCCGCGGATCGCACCGATGCCAAAATGCGAGATCACGCGCGTGATTATCTCGCCGTCTTTGTGATCGCTGATGATGACCTTGGCGCGCCTCTTGCCGAAATCCCGCAACCACCAGCGCCTATATGCAAAGCTCATCATCGCCAGTCTTCCATGCCAAAACACAACGACGCAGGGCTTTTCGGGCAACTTCGTGGGAGTAAATTTAACCCTGCACGTTAAAAAAATACACCAAGTCAGAATAAAAATGAGATATTCGGCGACGCGGAAAAACAGCCGCTTTTTAAGCGATAACTTTTCCATAAAGCGCCATTCTGGCGGTCTTTTCGACACGTACTCTGCGCGTTTTGCCTAGCAGCTCCTCGCCGCCTTGCGCGCAGATTAAAAAATTTGAAAAGCTTCTACCGCACGCGGTGCCGCCCTCGCGCAGCTCCTCGAAATATACGTCAAAAATTTTATCTTTTTGCGCTCTTGCGATCTCGTCTAAAATTTTAGCGTGAGCGCTTTGCAACCTGCTTAATCTTTCGCTTGAAATTTCATCGTCCAGCGGCTTTAAATTTGCTGCTGGCGTAAGCGGTCTCGGGCTAAATTTAAAGGAAAAAATCTGCTCAAATCTCACCGCCTTTAATACTTCCATCGTCTCGGCAAAATCCTCCTCGCTCTCGCTCGGATAGCCCACGATGATATCGGTGCTAATCGCCGCGCTCGGGCAGCTTTGGCGCAGCTTAAGCGCGCGATCCAGATACCACTGCTTGGTATATCCGCGCTTCATATCGCGCAAAACTTTACTAGAGCCACTTTGCAGCGGCATATGCATCGATTTGCAAATTTTAGGGTTATTACAAAAAACGTCCAAAAATTTATCGTCCATATGCAGCGGATGCGGGCTGGTAAAGCGGATGCGTTCGATGCCCTCTATCTCGCTAAGCCGCACGAGCAGGTCGCTGAAGTCAATTTTTTCGTGGGCATTAGAAAAGCGCTTGCCGTAATTGTTGACATTTTGGCCGAGCAAGAATATCTCTTTAGCGCCGCGAGCTGCGGATCTTTCGGCTTCGCGCAAGATGATTTGAGCGGGTATTGAAATTTCATCGCCTCTAGTCTGCGGCACGATACAGTAGGAGCACTTTTTGTCGCAGCCGATCATTATGTTTATGAAGGATTTATATGGCGAGCTCGTAAAATCTCCGAAGGCAAACTCGCTCTCGTCGTAATTTATGTCTGTGCTGATAAATTTTGGCGTACGAACGGCTTGTGAAATTTTGGATACGTTTCTGGCACCGAGTACGAAATCCACAAAGGGCGCGCGCTTAAAAATTTCTCCGCCCAGATGGCTTGCGGTGCAACCGCAAACGCCGATTTTAGAGCCCTTTTTTCGCGCCTTATCAAAAGCTCCGATTTCGCTAAAAAGCTTATGCACGGGCTTTTCGCGTACGGAGCAGGTATTTATTAAGATCAGATCCGCAATATTTACGTCGTCGGTGATCTCGTAATCTTGCTCTTTTAGCTGCGCGATAATATGCTCGCTATCACGCACGTTCATCGCGCAACCTAGGGTCTGGATGAAGAGGAGTTTACTCAAAGGATATGTACCTCGTACATATACTCGTTTTCGTTCAGCCCGTATCGCACTATGCGCTGATACACGCTAAAACCTTTAGTGTCGAAAAAATCCACCAAAGCGGCTAAATCTTTTTGAGAATTTTCTCTATCCAGATAAAATATTTTTTGTCCGCTCTTTTCTACTTGGGCTTGCAAATCCTCGATCTTAACGCTTTTTGGCTTAGAGGCAAGCTCCGTTCTGGCAAGTTTTAGCTGCATGATCTATCCTTTCATTTATGTTTTAAACCCGCGAGTTTAGCGAAATTTAGATAATAATTCGTTTAAATAAAAATAAAGTCAAAATTCCATATAATACCGCACTTCAAAATTTAAAATCCAAATTTAGTAGCACGAAATTAAATCTTAAGGAA
>CAUONQ010000038.1:0-8394 GCA_963456995.1 uncultured Campylobacter sp.
TAAAAAGGTCGCCAGCGAGTTAAACAGCTACGGCGCAAATTTAATCGTAAGCCCTGCGAATTTAGAAAATTCCCATATGGACGAAGCGGCGCTCGATGCGAAATTTGCTAAAATCCCCGCACTAAAAAGCGCGAATAAATATCTTTTCGGCAGCGCAAATTTAGGCGTAAACTCAGGCATCATCATGGGGGTAAATTTCTCATCTCTGCGCGATACGATGCCGTTTTTGGATCTTAAAGAAGGCTCGTTTATCGGCGTGGATTTCGACGATAAAAACGCTCTCATCGGGCAGGATCTCGCCAAACTTTTGGGCGCGAAGCTCGGCGATAGTATCGAGATCACGCCGATCGGCTCAAACGAAACGAGCAAGGTAAGGATAAAAGGCATCGTCTATGACGGGCAGAAAGAGGATGGCATGCTGCTAATCTCGCTGCCGCTGGCGCAAAAAATTTTAAATCAGCCTGCGCAGGTAAACTACGCCGAAGCGATCGTAAGCGGCGATTTTAAGCAGCTTAGCGAAATTTCAAAGAGCCTGAGCGACGCGCAGATGAGCTTCGCGCCGATAGGCAAGGTATCCAAGACTCAGGGCATCATCTTAAACAAAATCAAGCTTTTGATGCTTCTTATCGGCATTACGATCCTTCTGATCACCTCAGTCTGCATCAACACGAGCCTTAGCTCGATCCTGCTTTCGCGCATCAAAGAGTTCGCGCTCATCCGCGCAATCGGCGCGAGCAAGCAAAATTTACTCCACTTGATCCTGAGCGAAATTTTAACCGTCTGCGTCGCAGGCTCGCTGGCGGGGGTATTCGTGGGATACCTGCTCGCGATCTTGCTCGGGCATCTGATATTTTCAAGCAGCGTGGATTTTAGGCTAATCAGCCTCTTTGCGGCGGTCGCGCTGAGCTTGATTTTTGCGCTCGCGGCAAGCTACTATCCGATCAAAAAGGCGCTGAATCCAAATTTAGCGAATCTATTAAGGGAATGACATGGAAATTTTAAAATTTGAAGGCATCTGCAAATACTTCGGCGAGGTTAAGGCGCTAGATAACATCAGCTTCGACGTTTTAAGCGGCGAGTGGGTCAGCATAATGGGCCCAAGCGGCAGCGGCAAGAGCACGCTAGTAAATATCCTAAGCCTGATGGACACCCCTACCGCGGGCAAATATATCCTAGGCGGAGCCGACGCGAGCGCGCTAAACGACGAGCAAATTTTAGAATTTCGCCGCAAAAAGATCGGCCTCGTGTTTCAGCAGTTTCACCTTATCCCCTACCTAACGGCCGTCGAAAACGTCATGCTAAATCAATACTACCATAGCTGCGTGGATGAGGACAGCGCCAAGGCAGCACTTGAGAAGGTGGGGCTCGGGCACCGCATCACGCACCGCCCTAGTGAGCTTAGCGGCGGCGAGCAGCAGCGCGTCTGCATCGCGCGTGCACTCATCAACGACCCCGACATCATCATCGCCGACGAACCTACGGGCAACCTCGACGAAGCCCACGAGCGCGTGGTTTTGCAGCTCTTTCAAACGCTTCGCAGCGAGGGCAAGACGCTGCTTTTGGTCACGCACAACGAAGAGCTCGGTAAATTTGCCGACAAAGTGGTGCGCCTAAGACACGGCAAGCTCGATCGAATAGAACTTTTGGATCAAAGCACGATGAAGCATCATCTAGGCTCGCAAAATAAAATTTCAGATCGCGATCCAAACGAAAGCGCTTCGCAAAGCTCTAGCGCCGAAGCTGCGAGCGAGCAAAATTCCGCCTCGAAAAGCTCTGGCGGCGAAGATCAGGGTGCTGAAAATTTTAACGGCGAAAATCAAGGTACTAAAAATTCAGGCGCGCAGAATTCCGGTGCGTAAAATTTAGCTCGCATGATGAAAAATGAAGCTACGTTAAGATTTAAAAATTTCGCCGCCTGCCCGCGCTCTTTTTGGATCCATCCAAAGCTCGCGCTAGCAGGTGCGGCTCTTTGCTGCGCATGTCTTACCGAAGTTATTTGTCCCGAAAGATCAAACGCCGATGCAAAGTCGAGCGGAGTGGGTAAAAATTTAAAAAACCTAAATTTTAAAAGCCGAAATGCTACGAGTACGAATTTCGAGGCAGGTCGCTACATAGATTTTAGCGCGTATTACGACGCGGATCGCGATATGCGCTTCAGCCCGGATCGCGACATAAATTTCAACGTATACCGCGATATAAATTCTAGCGCAGATCGCAGCATGTGTCACGGCATAAATTCTATTGCGGATAGTGATATAAACTCCGGCAGAGATCGCGCCGTAAATTTTAAAATTTCAAACGCAAATTTAAAAGCGGGTTTAGCGCGCCCGAAGGCAGGTTTTAGATGGTAAAATTTTTAAATTTAAAAGTTGCTGCCGCCATACTTGCGCTGCTGCTCGCAGGCTGTGACGGACAGAAGCACCATCTAAGCAGTGACGGCACCTCGCTGGCCTCCAAGTTCGACCCCTCCGAGCGTACGCTAAAGATCGAGGGCAACGACAAGCCCTTTGTGCTGTTTTTCTACACTAGCGGCTGCGGCGCGTGCAAAGCCCAAGTACCCGCGCTAAACGAGCTGCAAGCTAGCGGCGATGCGCTGATTATCGGCATTCTAGGCGATGGTAAAGGTCTGGAAGCCGACGCCGCGGTCGCTCGCGAAAAGGGGATAAAATTCCCAAGCGTCAGCGGCGCGAGCTCGGTGAAATACTTTGAAACCATCGTAGGCGGCATTTTCGGCACCCCCACGTCGGTGATCTACGATAAAAACGGCAAAGCGGTTAAAAAGCTCATCGGCCTCTACCCCAAATCCGCCTTCGAAACGCAGCTGAAGCTTGTAAATTAACGAGCGGAATTTGATGCAGCCAGCTTTTGCGGCGGCAGATTGCAAATACCCACTAAAATTAACACTTCGAGTTTAAAATTTTTTTCAACTTGCAGATACCTTTGCATTTAAATTTCAAAATTTAGGCGCGCAGCGGATTTAAGTATTCGCCGAGTTTTGCTAAAATTAGCTTTGTTGCTAAGCTGCTTGAATGGCTAAAAAGCGGCGATATCAAAATAGAAAGGAGGCGGCAATGAGTAAAAAATCCCTTGTCCTAGGCGCTGCCGCGATGCTTTACGGCGCGCTAAGCCTAAATGCCGAGGTTGCGGCGACGCAGAGCGCGCAAATAGATCTGAAATTTAATGCCGCAAATTTTACGCAAGAAAGCGTGATCGTAGGCGGCAAAAAGATAAAATTTCGCGCCTACAAAAACATAATCTACGTCGCAAAACCCGTAAGCGCGCACTATCAGAGTATGAATATCTTTATCCCGCAGCAGTATTTTGAGGGGCGCAAGAGCGGCAAATTTGACGCCGCAAGCGCGCCGATATTTTTGCCAAACGGCGTGGGCGGCTACATGCCGGGTGAAGCGGGCGAGGTCAAAATAGACGAAAGCGGCAAGCCAAACGCGATCGCTACGGCGCTTTCGCGCGGTTACGTCGTAGCCGCTCCCGCCGCGCGCGGACGCACGCTAAAAGGCGCAAACGGCGATTATATCGGCAAGGCGCCCACGGCGATCGTCGATCTAAAGGCAGCCGTGCGGTATCTGAAATTTAACGACGCGGCGATGCCCGGGGACGCGAACAAGATCATCTCAAACGGCACGAACGCAGGCGGAGCGCTCTCGGCGCTTTTAGGCGCGAGCGGGGACGAGACCGCGTACGAGCTGTATCTGCAGGAGCTGGGCGCTGCGAAGGCGAGCGATAAAATTTACGCGGCGTCGCTATACTGCCCGATCACAAATCTAAAGCACGCGGACGCGGCGTATGAGTGGATGTTCGGCGCGCAGAGCGAATATGAAAAGATGGATTTTAGCGGCTTTGATGCGGCGGGATTTAACGAGCGCGGCGAGAATTCTAGCGGCGCTGAAAAAAATTCCAAAAAAGACGCAAATCAAAGCGCCGCAAAGCCCGCACGCAAAACGATTAGCGGCAAACTAAACACAGCGCAGATTAAAATTTCAGACGAGCTAAAGGCGCAATTCCCTGCCTATCTGAACTCGCTAAGCTTAAAGGATAGGGGCGGCCGCGCGCTAAGCCTGGATAAAAACGGCGACGGCAGCTTCAAAGATTACATAAACGAGCTCATATCGGCCTCGTTTGCTAATTTTGCGGCGAAAAATCCGCGCGTGAAGGCGCCCCTATACCTCGCCGCCAAGATCAAGGACGACGCATCGCAATCGCATATGCTTTTTTGGGGCTACGCGACCTCCGAGCCGCGCGCCAAGACCCCGCCCGCATTTGACGGCTTTGCGCTTGAAAATCCCGAAAACGAGCTGTTCGGCGGCGCTAAATTTAACGCGGCGCATTTTACGGATTTTAGCGCGATGAATGACCCCGCCAAAGGGGTGCTAATCGCCGATGCGCGGGTTGTGGATATAATGGATGCGATGAGCTTCGTGCGCAACGAAAACGGCGCGAAGCATTACCGTATCCGACACGGTGCGAGCGATCGCGATACGGCGCTTGCGATCCCCGCTATTTTGGCGCTTAGCTTGCAAAATGCGGGCAAGAACGTCGATTTTGCGGTGCCTTGGGGGCAAGGACACGGCGGCGATTACGATCTAGAGGAGCTTTTTGACTGGATCGATAAAGTGATCGCGCAGTAGGTTTAACGAGCAGAATTTTACTTTGGAATTTATAATTTTGCTCGTAGCTCTGCCCTAAAATTTTATCGCCTAAAGCTCACCCTAGCAGATAAGCCGAGCGGCATAAAATTCTGCCGCGAAATTCTATCGCGTTAAAATTTCGGAGTTGCCGTAAAACGCGCAACGGCTTGAAATTTTGCAGCCAGCATTCAAAAAATTCCATAGAATTTTATCGCGGCAAAACGGCGCGAATTAAATTTTATCGGTCGCGACGATTTATGACGCGGGGCTTTAGCGCGATCTGCGCTAAAATTTCGGCGCAATAAAATTCTGCGGGCTAAATAAAAAACCAAAGTATGCGATAAAATTTCACGGCGTTTATGAACTTCCGATCGCAGGTATTTTAGCACGCGGGCGATTAAAATCCGCCAAAATGAACGCAAAAACTCAAAGAAGCACGGTAAGCAGGCTAAATTTAAGGCGTGCATTCGCGATCTCCTGCGGCTCCAAACTCGCTCTTGCTATCCATTCGGCCTACTTCAATAATCCACTGGCGCCCAAAAAGCGCCGTTTGGGGTCTGTATCTTTGCGACGCGTGCATAAATTTCATAATTTAACGGCGCTTTTAAGCACCGCTTAGCCTATTAAAGACCAACGCACGCCGCGACAGCATCGTTTCCTAAACCGAGTATGCTAGCATCTTTGCGGCAGCGGCGCAACTCGGCGCCAAATTTAACGCTAGCCCTCCTTGCGCCGCCCCTCCAGCTCGCGTGCGGCGACACCCTTTGCACTCTCTTTGCGACGCGAGGTCTAAATGTAAGCCCCCCTTGCCGCGCCGCAAAATAGCTTTTAAAATTTTAACGCCCTAGCCTTTTGCGATCTCGTAAAAACCGTCCTCAAAAACGACCTTGCCCGCATCCGCGAGACGCTTTAAAAGCTGCGCGCTCGCTTCGTCAAACATCGCCTCTACATCGCTAGTGCGCTGCGGACGGCGTGCCAAAGTATGCAATATCTCGTCCTCACTAAAACTTAATCGCTCGCTTGCGTATTTGGGTGCGGCGATGATATTTACGTTTTGATTTTCGATGAAAGTGGTCAGATAGCGCAGCTGTGCTTCGCTCACCCCCTCTACGCGGTATGCGGGCGGGCGATCTATAGTGCCAATATCTACGCGGTGCGGATTGATGCGAGCTAAAGCCGCATTCAGCGCCGCAAAGTCCTCTTGCGTGTCATTTAGCCCACGCACGACTAGGATTTCGATATCAAGCTCGCCGCGAAACTCGCGCGCGAAATCCGCGATCGCGCTTACGATATCCTCGGCGCTAATGCCCGCGTGCGGACCGTCCACCTTGCAAAAGCTTTTTGCAAGCACGCTATCTAGCGAAAATTTGCAGATATCAAGCTTCGCTAAGGCTGCGCTGTTTTCGCGCACGAGCGAGCCGTTTGACAAAACGAGCAGTTTCTGCGGCAGATGCAGCGCCTTTAGTGCGTCTACAAGCTCGGCAAAGCGCGAATGCAGCGTGGGCTCGCCGTTTGCCGTGATCGTAATGACGTCAATGTTAGGATGCACTGCCAGCGCGGTTTTCAGCTCGGTGATGATCGGGCCGATCTCACAGGGCTCGCTCATCGCGCTTACCGGCTTGCCCGCGCCCAGCTCGCAATAGACGCAGTTGAAGTTGCACTGCTTGCGCTGCGGGCTCAGATCGATGCCGAGGCTGCGCCCGAACCTACGCGAGGCGACGGGTCCGAAAATATATCTCATTTTTGCTCCATGATTTGATTTGCGAATGACGGCATTTTTAGCGCAAGATTTCGCTTTGAAATTTACTTTGCGGAATTTTAATTTGCAAAATTTTAATTTGAAATTCCGCGTCGTGAAATTTTACTGAAATTTGCTTTTAAAAAATTTAGCTAGGAAATCCCGCTTTGAAATTCTCCGTAGCAAATTTATACCGATCTTAAGCCTCGCGCCAATAACGCTTTGCATCGAGCCTTGAAAATTCTACGTAGCAAATTTATGACTTGAAATTTTGCTTCCGCGTGCCGAAATTTGGCGCCGCTTTTATGCGAAATTCCACTTCCACGTTCCGCCCCGCTACGGCGAAATTTTAAGCTTAGAGTTTTGAATTTATCCTTAAATTTGGGGTGCTGTGCGAAATTCATATAAAAATCCGCCTTATGTGCGGACGAGCGAGCTTTGAAATTCCAAAATTCCTAGAATTTCGCTAAAATTGCGGGCAAATTTTAAAAAAGGCGAAATTTTGACTATTTACGATTTGGAGCGCCTGCGACTGGATGCGAAAAAGCACGTGGAGCAGCTAAAGCTGGTTGCCGTCATAAGCACGGTGGCGCTGTTTGCGACGTTTTGCATCATCGCGTATTTCGTGCGTAGGCAGGGCGCGCAGAGCTTTAGCGCGACGATGCTTATGCTGCTGGCGGTCGCCTCGCTCGCCGTAAGCCTTAAAGAGGTGCACTTAAACGGCTGGCAAAAGGATCTCATCGGCACGGAAAATATCTTAAAGTTCGGCGCGGTCGCGATCTCGTTTTTGATCTTCAAATACTCTGCGGCCTTGCCGCAGGCGCTGATAGGCTTAGCCGCGCTCGCGCTTGGGGCGTGGCTGGCGAGGGAGCTTTACGCGCTCGGCGTAAGAAGCGCGCAAGAGATTTTTACGGGGCGGTACCGCCAAAGCTACAAGCAGCACTATCTGGCGCCTTTCGTGCGCGAGCTGGGCTACGAATACGTCTCCTACAGCAGCGTGCCGTTTTGGCGCGTGGTGCAGAGCGATCTGTTCGAGTTCATCGAAAATCTGCGCGGCAACGACCGCGTAGGCGGCGCGTGGCAGGGGGTGAGCTTCGAGTTTAGCGATGTGAGTTTTTTCCATCAAAATTTGCAGCACGAGCTCGTGGGGGCGTTTTTCGTAGCGGAATTTAACAAACGCATCATCGCGCCCGTTTTCATCTATCCGCGCGAGATACAAAATAAACAGCATATCGATCTGAAGCCCGTTGCGATGGACAACGTGGAGTTTTCCGCCCGATACAAGGTGCTTAGCGACGAGCCGCAAAACGCGATGTACGTGCTAACCCCTGCATTTATGGAACGATTTTTGGCGGTGGGCGATGCGCTCGGAGCGCAGATTTGGGCGAGTATCAGAGAGCGGCGGATCCATATTTTCGTGCACACCAGGCGCGATAATTTCGAGCCTAGCGTCTATGAAAGCGTGCTGCGCCGCGATCCCGCAAGCGAGATAAAGAGTGAAATTTTAAGCTTTTTGAGTATCGTTAAAATTTTAAAACTGAACGTGAGGATTTGGATTTAGACGAGCGAGTTTGGCTAGATAAAATTTATAGATTTTTGCGGCAAACCGAGCGTCGATCGTCTAGGCTTATACTTGCAGCTTTATGATTTTAGGCAAACAGATAATTCTTTTTGATGTAGTCGATATTTATATTTTTCTGCAAAAAATACTCTTTGATATCGTTGTAAATTTTATCATTGTAGATGTAGATAAGATAGTATCTTGGTAAAATATTGTGATATCCGGGGTTGGTTGTATATTCGGCGACCCTTATAAACGGCATAACACTAAAGCCCTTAAGGTTTTTATTCATCGATAGATAAAATATAAAATTTAAGAAAAATCCCCAGAGGTATATAAAAATTATATCTCCCAAAATTTTCATTTTAAAGTTAATAACCCCATTAACGTAAAGAGTAAATTTGAGATTTTTCGCTAAATTTTTTGACTAATAAATTCCGTGAACGAAA
>CAUONQ010000039.1:0-8244 GCA_963456995.1 uncultured Campylobacter sp.
GATCAATCGCAAAATTAACGAGCGTCTAGGCGGGCTAAGTAGCGGCGAAATCCTGATCAAGCCGAGCTTGCGAGCAAATGCGGCTATTGGCCGACCTACACCTTTGATCCGCGACTCGCGGCGGAGGGCAAAAATCCGCTTAAAATTTCATCCAAAGAGCCCGATTGGAGCCTTTATGAGGAATTTTTGCTAAACGAGGTGCGCTACAACGCGCTTAAAAAGATCGATCCGGAGCATGCGGGCAAGCTTTATGAGGCAAACAAAGCCGACGCGATGAGGCGCTACCGCCAGCTCAAGCGGCTTGCGAATGCCGATTTCGGCGATGAGGTCGTCTCTGCGGGCGCCGCGAGCGAGAATGCTTAAGCGTTGTAGTTAGTTTTTAGAATTCCGGGTCGCAGAATTTGTGACCCAGGAATTTCGTTAAATTTCAAAAGGAAAATCCATGAAAAAAATCGGACTAATCGGCGGCATGAGTTACGAATCTACGATTACCTATTATGATGGGATCAATCGCAAAATTAACGAGCGTCTAGGCGGGCTAAGTAGCGGCGAAATCCTGCTAAGTAGCTTAAATTTCGAAAAGATCGAGCGGTGTCAAAGAGATAATGAGTGGGGCAGGGCGGGCGAAATTTTAGCTCGTCACGCGCGGGTTTTGCAAGGCGGCGGCGCGGATTATATTTTTCTTTGCACCAATACGATGCATAAGTGCTACGAGGCGATAAATGCCGCTATCTCCGTCCCTTTCGTGCATATCGCGGACGCCACGCTAGATGAGCTACGAAAGCGTGGCGTTCAAAAAGTAGGGCTGCTCGGCACGATCTACACGATGACGCAGGATTTTTACAAACAGCGCTTGATAGATGGTGGCGTAGAGGTGCTCGTGCCGAACGCGGACGAAATGGAAGCGGTAAACGAAGTAATTTTTGATGAGCTTTGCTTTGGTAAAATCTTACCGCACTCCAAAGAGAAATTTTTGCAGATCATTGAAGGGCTTAGAGCTCGCGGTGCGCAGGGCGTGATACTGGGCTGCACGGAGATCGGATTGCTCGTATCGCAAGCAGATACCGCCGCGTGGCTATTTGATACTACGCAGATCCACATCGATGCGGCAGTAAGTCTAGCTTTAAGCGAATAAATATCAAATATGAGCCGGTAAAATTCCGGCCTATAATTTCAAATTTTTATATACATTATCAGTTAAATTTAATCTTTCTCTGTTATAATAACGACTATCAATCATAGAAGGGGATGAAATGAACGTTTTAGTTATAGGAGCAGATGAGATTACGCCCATTAAGGCGGTTTTGAAGGATCTTGGCGCGAGTAACATCGAGCACTGGGACGCACGAAACGAAAATCGCGTAAATCGTAAGCCGATCCCGCAAGATACCGAGTGCGTCGTGATGCTTACGAGCTTTTTAAACCACAACACGATGAAAAAAATCAAAGGCGAAGTAAAAAAGCGCAAAATCCCGCTCGTATGCGCTAAAAGAAGTGTTAGCTGCGTATTTTGCGAATACTGTAAGGTCTTCAATTTAAATCAAGAATTCGGTTGCAGACCTTGCGAAGATGATTAAAATTCCAAGGAATTTAAATAATGCCGGCAAGCCCAGGCAAGCGGTTAAAAAATCGCGCACTACGCCACAATCAAATGCTTGCGATGATGAGGTTGGCGAGCTAAATTCCAAGGATTCTTTAAATTCTAGCAAATTTAACGTTACTTGCCTTGCGCACGCCGAAAGCAAGAAATTTAGCGGCAAATTTAAAAAGTTTTCAAGCGGTAAATCGGGCGCGCTTAATCATAATGCCTCTAAGCCGCATGCTGTAAAGAGTGCGCAAAAAGACGGCACAAATAGGAATTTGACAGCAAAGGCTTTTTACGACACTAGCTCCGCGCAAGAGAATTTTTTCTGCACTAAGCGTTCGGACGAAAAATCAGCTTTATTACAAGATACTACCGCGCCAAAACGAGATA
Organism: uncultured Campylobacter sp.; assembly: GCA_963456995.1. Lineage (GTDB taxonomy): Bacteria > Campylobacterota > Campylobacteria > Campylobacterales > Campylobacteraceae > Campylobacter_B. The sequence goes on from CAUONQ010000039.1 coordinate 1,976, forward strand.
TCGCGGCGCGCGAAAAACGCCAAAAAGCGGATCTGCAGCACGATGACGAGCTTATTGATGATGAAATTTTAAATGCCGAAGCTTTTAATAAAAAATTATTTTGCGGCGAAATTTTTGGCTTTGATGCGAACGGGCGCGAGATTGCGCCAGAGGCGCTGCAGGATTATGATGCGGCTTCGCGAGCGCGAGCGATGCTAGCTCTATATAATTTTAACGTTAATGCGGATTATAGAATTCCGCCCAAGTATTTGCAGGGCGAGATGCAATTTCGAGCGGCATTTTTAAATTTTATCGCTTCCGAACTTGGGCGCGGGGCTCGTAAAATTTACCGCTTCAAACCCGCCGTGAAATTTTGCGTGGCGGATAACGCGATAATCTTTTCCTATCTGCGCGGCATGCCGCTGCCAGTATTTGCCGCTAGGCCCGTTTATAAGCTAACTCGTGCAATCGTGAGCCTGCGTAGTGGCTTGCTGTTAAACGGAGACGATGCGTTTCGCAACTTCGTATTTTGCAAAATCGCGCTTCGCAATGCAGGCGCACAGCTACAGCTTGTGGGCAAATCGGGCGAGCTCATCGTAGTTCGCAAGAGCGGTTTTAGCCTAGGCGTGGTTACGAGCTTTAAAAAAATTTTACCTCAAAATCCAGCCATTTATGATAATGATATAAAAAAAGCGCTAGAGCTTTGCCGCGGAGCAAACCTCGATGCCGTGTATCTTGTCTATCCAAAAAATGAAAATTTTAACCGCCACGTCGAGATAAAAAGCGAATGCTTTAAGGGAAATTTCATTATGAAATTAGTACCATACAAGCTTACCGACAAAATTTATTAAAAGGATACCAAATGGTTGGAATTATTTTTGGAAGCTCGATGGGCAATACCGAGGACGCCGCGAAGCTGATCTCCGAAAAGCTAGGCATAGAAAACGAGCTAAAAAACGTCGCGGACATCGCGCCTGCAGATCTAAATAAATACACCGCGCTCATCATCGGCAGCTCCACGTGGAACGACGGCGAGCTACAAGACGACTGGGCGGGCTTTGATTTCTCAGCCCTTGATGTCGCGGGCAAGACCGTCGCGATTTTCGGCATGGGCGATAGCTCAAGCTACAGCGACGCCTACTGCAACGCAATGCGCGAGCTATACGACAACTTCAAAAAAGCGGGTGCAAATATCGTAGGTGCAGTGCCTACCGACGGATATGAATTCGACGAGAGCAAGGCCGTAGTGGATGGTAAATTCGTAGGTCTCGCGCTAGACAATGACAATCAAAGCGACCTCACCGAGAGCCGCATCGAGGCGTGGGTAGCGCAGATCGCTCCATCTTTTAAATAGTCCTCCTTTAAATTTGCCGCGGAGCGTGCGCTTCGCGGCACTTTCATCTTTTTTAAAATCATTAAAGCTTAGATCTTTTTAAAATTTAAACTCTGCCGATTTCGGTTAAATTTAAACGGCTTTGAAATTTTAAAATTTCAATCTGCGCGAATGAAATTTATCCTTTAAATTTGGCTGCGCGATATTTTGCGCTAGCGTAAATACAGACCTGCTTGGAGGCGCACTTAGCGTGAGTAGATAAAATTTAGCCTCTGTGATGGCGGAAGTACGAAGCTGGGAGTTTGCATATCGCAAGCGGATTTATAAACCTCATCGACATAATAATCGGCGCACGCTTGGGAGATAAAATTTGCAAATTTTATAAGCGGCGAAGCGGGAAGCAGTGTCGCTAAAATTTCTCGCCGCACATACGCCATTGAAATTTCTTTCCGCACGCACGCGGTTAAAACTCTCTCCGCAGCTCTGCCGTGAAATTTCGCGTGCCGTTTAATGTAAAATTTTGTCTATCTGCGCAGCGAGCGGCTACCGTCTGTCCGTAAAATTTGGCATAAATTTGGCGCTGCAACCGCGAAAAATCGTGGGACAGCAGCAGCTCACCTCTGCAAAATTTAGCATAAATTTGGCGACGCAGCCGCGTGCAGCCGTCGTTCTTTAAATAAACCGCAGCATAACCCGCGAGATCGCCCGCCGCTAGGAGCGAAAGCCGCAAAGCCCTGCGGCGGCGACAAAGCATAAATTTAAAAGAGGATTTTACTCTTTGCGCTACTTCGCGCAAATAGCGCGGCAAAGCGTAAATTTAAAATTTAGGGCGCAAATTTTAAGGCTTAAATTTACAGCCCGAGCTCTATCGCCAGATCCTTTACCGCTTTGAGATTTACCTTGCCGCTGCCTAGCACCGGGATTTGCTCCACCTTTTTCACTACGCTTGGCTGCATTATCGGCGCCAGCGCGGAGTCCTTCAGACGGCGCGAAATTTCATCCTCGCTCGCCTCGCCCACGTAAAGCAGAGCGATCTTTTCGCCCTTTTTCTCGTCTTTTAGGTTCACGCACGAATAGATCGCGCTCTCGCCTAAAATTTCGCCCACGGCGCTTTCTACCGCGCCCAGACTAATCATCTCGCCGCCGATTTTAGCAAAGCGCGAAAGGCGGTCGGTGATAAATAAAAACCCGTCGTCGTCGATATAGCCGATGTCGCCGCTTTTGTAGTAACGCACGTCGTTTATTTGCGCGATTGCTTCGGCGGTTTTGGCCGGCTCATCGTAGTATTCCTTCATAACCTGATGTCCGCCGATTAAGATAAGTCCCTCCTGCCCGTTTGATAGCGGTTGCAGCGAGGCGGGATCGGTGATCTTTATGACCGTGCCCGCAAGCGGCAAGCCGACGCTTTTTTCGCGGTTGAAGTGAAGCTCTTTGAAAAAATCGGGCTCGAGGACGTTCGGCGTATTTACGCTCACCACCGGCGCAGTCTCGGTCGTGCCGTAGCCCTCGTAAATTTCGATGCCGAATTTTATCTTAAATTCCTTGCGGACGTTTTCGTTTAGCTTCTCCGCGCCCGCAATCGCTAGGCGAATGCTTGCTAGCATAAGCGGATTGAGCCTTTTATTTTTGGTATAGAGCCTAAAAAACGTCGACGTGCCGAACATTATCGTAGCGCCGTATTTTGCGCTCATCTTGCCGACGCTAAAGGCGTCCGTAGGATCGGGCACATGGATGCTTAAAATTCCGTCGTTTAGCGGAAAGAGCGTCGTTACGGTAAGCCCGAAGCAGTGAAAGATCGGCAGCGACGCTAAAATCGCGTCGTGCTCGGTGGCGTTTATGAGCTCTGAAATTTGACGGACGTTCGCCATTATATTTTTATGCGTCAGAACCACGCCTTTGGGCTTTCCTTCGCTGCCGCTGCTAAATAAAATGGTCGCTACGTCATCTATCGCGTGCGGCTTAAAATACAGCGTGCGAAATAAAATTTTAGGCATTAGCAGCGATTTTAGCGCGCAGGCTATGCGCTCGTTTTTAGAGACGCCCTCGCTTAGATCCTCAAGGTACACGAGCCGATCGCCGATCGAACTCTCTAGCTCAAAGCCCTTTGATTTGAGCTTTTCTACGAATTTGCGCGAGCTGATGATCGTGTGGATGTTTGCTTTATCCGCGCAGTAGATTAAATTCTCTTCGCTTAGCGTGTAGTTTAAATTTACGCTCGTTTTGCCCATCGCAAAGAGAGTTAAATTTACGGCGCTTGCGATGACCGAGCTAGGCAAAATGATACCGACGTTTTCCTCGCTGCTTATGCGACTCTTTAACCTTTTGCGAAGTATCAAAACGGCGCTCATCATCGCTAAATTTGTGAAGCTCACTCCAGTGCTATCGACTGCCACGCGCTTAAAAGGCGATCTCTTGGCTTGATTTAGCCAGTTGTAGGCAAGCGGTTTTAGACTTGCGAGATATTTGCCCCAGCTGAAAAACGACAGCTCCGTTACTGCGCGCTTTACCTCGTGCGCTTTGGAATTTGCCTCAATCGGCGCGCCGAAGCTTACGCGAAGTGCGTTTTTGCCGCTTTGCGAGATCGTTCTTTTATAATGCTCGCTGGCGCGCGAAAACGTCGATCCCCAAAGTCCTCTTATATAAAAAGGCACGATTACGGAGTTCGTATCGTGCGCGGCTAGCTCAAACCCGCCCTGAAACTCGTCTATGCGGCCGTTGTAGCTGATGTGCCCTTCGGGGAAAAGCCCCACTACTTCACCAGCATTTAGCGCCTCGCGAATGCTTTCGATCGCGCTTTTGCTCACGCCCGCTCCGATCGGAATGACGCGGAAAATTTTAAAAAACCACTTCAAATACCACAGATCGTAGTAGCTGCGATGCATCACGAAGCGCACCCCGCGCGGGCAGGCAAGCTGTACCACCGCCCAATCGATCCAGCTGATATGGTTGCCCAAAAGCAGCACGCCGCCTTTTTGCGGGATGTTTTCGATGCCGTCTACGTGGACTTGATAGCCAAATTTCATAAACGGAATGAGTAAAATTCTAACGAAAAGCTGCGGTAGATATTTTGCGCCGAAGATCCCGCAGATAAGTACGCACAGCGCCGCCATAACGAAAATTTCGCCGCTGGCGACCGCAAAATGCACCAAGATGATGGCGATGAACAAAAACAGCACCATAAAGATATTTTGGATAAAATTTGATCCCGCGAGCACTCGCCCCATGCGCTCATCGGCGGTGAAAAACTGAATGACGGCGTTGAGCGGCACGATGAAAATTCCGCCGCTAAATCCGAAGAAAAACGACGCCGTGCCGAGCCAAAATACCGAGTGCGCGTTGGCTAACACCATTAGCGCGAGCGCAAGCCCGAATGCGCCGAACGGCACGATACCGAGCTCGATATGTTTTTTGCAGTAGCTGCCCGCAAAGATCGAGCCTAGCGCGATTCCGATCGCACTAAGCGCCAAGATCACCTGGATCACCATTACGTTATCGCTGCCGCTAAGGCTCTTATAGTGAGCGGGGAAGGTTGCGATCACGAGCTGCGAGACCGCCCAAAACATCGAAAGTCCCAGCGTGCAGAGCAGGACGTTTTTGTCTTTTAGCACAAAATTTAAATTTTGCCTTAGATAGCGAAGCTTAAGATAGTCGTCTTTGTTAAATTCCGCCTGCGGTTGCGCGGCGTCGAAGAATGGAATTTTATATGAGTAGTATGTTTCAAGCACGGAGCCAGCGACTAAAAGCACGCCGATGAACCAAACCGAGCTCATCAGCTCGCCCGCGTCGCTGCTGCGAGCTGCAAACAGCTCGAAAATCACCGAAAAAACAAGAGATGAAAGCAGAATCGCGATGATCGTCAGAGCCTGCACGAGGCCGTTTGCCGCACCTAAATTTTTCGCGCCGACGATCTTTTTAATCAGGCCGTATTTGGCGGGCGAGTAGATCGCGCTTTGCGCCGCAAGCAGGATCGTCATAAAAAACGCGAAATAAAACCACCCGCACAGATAACCTAGCGTAATGAGCGCGGTAAGCGCGACGCCGAGCTTTGCGCAGATCCGCGTGATGCGGGTACGCGAGAATTTGTCGTTGAGATAGCCGCTGGCGCTAAAAAGAAATACGTAAGGCAGCAAAATCAGCAAATTTACAAGGGAGGTAAGGGCGATGAGAGCGCCCGAGTCGGCGCTTTTAACAAGGACGTTTTGGATCGTGATCTTATGGCCCAGATCGACGCTTGCGTTGATAAACATAATCGCCAAAAACGGCAAAAATCCGTTGATTTTTAATAAAGATTTCAAGCTATCTCCTTTAAAAACGGGATTTTATCTCACGGAAGTTAACGGACGCAAATTTAAGGCGGCTTCGCTACAATTACGCAAAAATTAAAGGAAAAATATGAAAGTGCAAATCACAAATCACGATGTCGATAACCTCAATAAATTTATGCTGCTTTACAGCAAAAAGGCGCGCAAGCAGCGCCTAGTAAGCACCTACGCCATACCGTTTGAGTTTTTGCTTATGGGCATCATCATCGACGGGCTTTTGAAAACGGTGCCGATTGCGAGCGTGGCGTCGGTTATTTTGGGTGCGGCGTGGCTTATTTTTTATCCGAAATTTTACCGCCGCATGCTAAGAAAGCATCTCTCTGCCGCTAAGCTCGCGCAAAACTCGAGCACGGAGATGAGCTTCGTCGCGGACGGCGAGACGATCTCGTTTTCGAAGGGTGAGCCGCGCGCAAGCAAGAAATTTGCCGCGCGCTCGCTAAATCGCATCGCTGCGAGCAGGGAGAATTTTTTCTTGGCGTTTGATCGCGGCTTTCACATCGTCCTTCCCAAAAATGCCGAGACGGACGCTGCGGTGCAGCATCTTGCGGATCTGCGCGAGCTGCAGATCGAATCCGTGGATATGGACGTTGAAATTTAAAGCTTTGCTTTTAAATTTAAGGCTTGGTGCTAATTAT
>CAUONQ010000040.1:0-8134 GCA_963456995.1 uncultured Campylobacter sp.
AAAAGAATCTTATGAAAACTAACCCCTCAAGCTACAACCTTATCTTCCTAACTTCCAGCTCGCCGCCAAAAAAGTTCGCGTAGTAAAGCAGATCTTTTTCGACTTCAAGCCCAGCTAGATAGCGCAGAGCGAGGTTTGCCTCAAAGCTTGCCGCAAACATCACGATCGCAGCCGTTATGCCCGCAGGCGTCGCATTTAGGCTCGGGAAAAATTTAAAATCCGCATTCTGCACGAAGCAGACTTGGCACTGCCAGCTGTCCACCGACGCAAACACCCACGGCACGCCTATTTGCTTAGCAAACGCATCGATCTGCGCGCGCGTAGCGAGATTATCGGTCGCATCCAAAATGAGATCAAATTTCTCGCCCGCGCCTATCGCGCTAGCGAAAAATTCATCCGCGCGGCTTTTGTGCACTTCCACGCTCACGCCGTCGTAGCGAGCCTCCGTGCGGCTTTTAAAAACGTCCGCTTTAAATTTACCCTCGTCTGTGAGCGTAAATAAAATTTGCCTGTGGATGTTGTGAGGCGCCACCGTGTCGAAATCCACGACGCTTATCCGCCCGATGCCGCTTGCGCCCAGAGCGTAAGAAAGGCTGCTTCCAAGCCCGCCCGCGCCGATGATTAGGATGCGCTTATCCGCAAGCGCGCGCTGCGTCTGCTCGCCCCAAAGCTGGATCTGTCTGTGAAAGTAGTTCATAAAAGCCCCCTACTGACTAGATTTTTTCGGAATTTCCACAACCCCCGCGCCGCAACGATCTCGTCCGCGTCCACTTCGCACATCAGCACGCCCTCTTCGTTTTTCAGCTCGTTTGCGATCTCGCCGCTAGGGGTTACGACGAAGCTCTCGCCGTAAAATTTAAACTCGCTTTCGCCGAATTTCGCCTCGCCGATACGGTTGGCGCGGATGACGTAGAGCGAGTTCGTAAACGCGCGCATCTTCAAAAGCTCGCGCCAGCGCCCGCCGCTTTCGAAGGTCGAGGCGCACGGCACGAGCACGCAGCCGACGTTTTTTTGCATAAAATAGCGCCAAAATACGTCAAAATGCGCCTCATAGCCGAAGCAGACGCCGAATTTCACGCCGCCCTCGCTAAAGATCATCGGCGAAATTTTGCCGATTTTGCGGCTTTTACGGTTGGCGAAAAAGCTCTCCTCGTTCCAGTGCGGATAGTCCATCAGGATATTTTGATCGTAAAATTTCACCTCCGAGGGCGAAAATTTCGCGCAGGATTTCACCCAGATAGGCTCGTTTTCGCTCGCGCAAAAGATCTCCTCTTCGCTCGCATCTTTTTGGCTTTCGGCTTTTAAATTTGAAGCGTTCGAGTTACTTGGGATCGAAGCGCTTAAATTTAAACCGTCTGCGGAATTTGCGGCTTTGAAATTTAAAGCGTGCGCGCCGCAGGAGTTTAAGTCGTCTTTGGAACTCTGCTCGCTCTTGGAATTTAAAGCGCCTTTAGAATTTGAACCATCCTTGGAATTTAGCTCGCCCTTGCAACCGGGCTCGCTTTTAAGGCTTGCGGAATTTGCGCTGCTGCAGCGTGCGCTTTTTTGAGCCGCGCCGCCGAAAATGCCCGCCTGCCTCAAAATCGCACCGCTTGCGGCTCTGATTATCGGCGCTACGATATGCAGGTCGTATTTAGCGGCCAGCCGCGCCATCAGCTCCTGCTTGTGCTCGCTCTGTTCGCACGCGATGGAGCGAGGCATCTTTTTAAGCTCGCTAAAGAAGGAATTTAGCTCATATTCGCCCAGCAGAACGATCCGCGCGCCGTTGTCTTTGGCGACCTTCATATAGTAATCGATCCGATTTTCGCTCATCGAAAGCGTCGGTAGCTGCAAAACGCATACGTTTATCATCGTCGCCTCCTAAGCCTGCTCGGGTGCGTTTATTTCGGCAACCTCGAGTTTGGCGTTTTCTAAAATTTCCTTCGCCTCTTTTAGTAGCGCGACGCCCTGTTTATACAGCTTCACGCTCTCCTCTAGGCTCAGATCTTTGTCGTTTAGGCTTTTTAAAAGCGCGTTAATTTTTTCCATTTTTTCCTCAAAACTCATCCAAAATCCTTTTTATGATGTAATCAAATTTTTCTATCTCGACCAAAAACGCGTCGTGTCCATAGTCGCTGTCGATCTGCGCATAGCTCGCGCGATCCTTCTTGCCCAGATCGCTCATCGCATCGTAAATTTCTTTCATTAGCCCCGGCGGAAAGAGCACGTCGCCTTTGAAAGAGATGAGGTGCAGGCGCGATCTGATCTGCGCGCAGGCGTTTTTGAGATTGCCGTAGTGGCGCGTGCAATCAAATATATTCATCATCTTGGCGATGTAGAGATAGCACAGCGGATCGAACCTGCGCGCGAAATTTTCGCCGTTGTATTCAAGGTAGCGATCGACCTGAAAGCGCCCGTTAATCTCGTAAAGACCATCGGTTTCGACGTAGTTGCGCCCGAATTTATCCTGCATCGAGTTTGGGCTTAAAAAACTTATATGCCCCGCCATGCGCCCCACCGCCATGCCATCAAGTCCGTGCTCGGCGATCAGATTTTTATCGTAGTTGCCGTTTTTGAAGCTCGGATCGCGCAATATGGCCTCGGTCGCGATCTTATTAAACGCGATCGCCCAAGGCTGCGTGGCGTAAGTGCTTGCGAGTACGAAAATTTCATCCGCAAATTCCGGATATTCGATCGCATAGCACAGCGCCTGCATGCCGCCCAGACTACCGCCGATAACGGCGCGGGCGCGGGCGATGCCTAGGCGCTTTAAAAGCATCATCTGCGCGCGCACGACGTCTGAGACGACCACTACCGGAAAGCGCAAGCGGTACTCGCGGCCGCTGCTTTCATCGACATCGAGCGGGCATGTCGAGCCGAACGGCGAAGCTAAAATGTTTATGCAGATGACGAAAAATTTTGTCGTATCGACCGCTTTATGATCGCCGATGAGCCCGTCCCACCAGCCTGGCTTAACATCGCCTTCGTAAAGTCCCGCGGCGTGCGCGGAGCCGGTTAAGGCGTGGCAGATGACGATAACGTTTGATTTGTCCGGATTTAGCTCGCCGTAGGTTTCATAGGCGAGCTTGAAGTTGGAAAAGACGCGGCCGCTCTCCAAATAGAGCGGCTCGTCGAAATTTTGAATTTTGCTCTGAAAGATCACTGATTTACTCGGTAATTCGGCGCTTCCTGCGTGATGATGACGTCGTGGACGTGGCTTTCTTTAAGACCTGCGCTCGTGATCTCGACGAATTCCGCCTTTTGCTGAAAGGTCGCGATATCCTTGCTGCCGCAGTATCCCATCGAACTTCGCAAGCCTCCTAGCAGCTGAAAGATCACGTCTTTTAGCATGCCTGCGTAAGGCACGCGCCCCTCGACGCCCTCGGGCACGAGCTTTTCTTTTGCGGTGCCGTCTTGAAAGTAGCGATCCGAGCTTCCCTTCTGCATCGCCGCTAAGGAACCCATGCCGCGGTAGGTTTTGTACTGGCGTCCCTGAAACGTAATGAGCTCGCCCGGGGTCTCGTAGCAGCCTGCGAGCAGGCTTCCCATCATCACCGAGCTTGCGCCCGCGGCTAGAGCTTTGGCGATGTCGCCCGAGTATTTGATACCGCCGTCTGCGATGATCGGAATTCCAAATTTAGCCGCCTCGATCGCGCAATCGTTGATCGCGGTAAACTGCGGCACGCCCACGCCCGCTACGATACGCGTAGTGCAGATCGAGCCCGGGCCGATGCCTACTTTAATCGCGTCCGCTCCCGCGTTTACGATGTCTTTTATACTGACGGGGTTTGCGACGTTTCCGACTACTACGTCGACGTCAAAATTTCGCTTCAGCTCCTTAAGCGTGTCGATAATGCCTTTGGAGTGTCCGTGCGCAGAGTCCATCACAAGCGCATCGACGCCCGCTTTGACGAGAGCTTCGGCTCTTTGCAGATGACCTACACCAATCGCCGCGGCGACGCGAAGGCGGCCGAATTTGTCTTTATTGGCGCTTGGATATTCGATGCGCTTTTTAAGATCTTTAATCGTAATAAGCCCCTCTAAATGACCGTTTGCGTCGATTATCGGAAGCTTTTCTACCTTATTGTTTCTAAAAATTTTCTCCGCATCATCAAGCGTGCAGCCCTTTGGAGCGGTAATTAGCGGAGCTTTGGTCATCTTTTCGCCTACTAGCGCGGCGGTGTCGGTTTCGAAGCGCAGATCTCGATTGGTCAAAATTCCAATCAGCACGCCGTTGTCGTCGATAACGGGAATGCCGCTGATGTGGTACTCGCCCATCAAATCGAGAGCATCTTTGATCGTGGCGTCTGCCTTGATCGAGATAGGATCAATGATGACGCCACTTTCGCTCTTTTTTACGCGGCGAACCATCTTGGCTTGGGAGTCCTCGTCCATATTTTTATGGATCACGCCGATGCCGCCGAGGCGTGCCATCATTATCGCGGTGCGGTACTCGGTGACCGTATCCATCGCAGCGCTCACAAGAGGGGTATTTAGCGTGATATTTTTCGTAAAACTCGTGCTGATATCGACCTCTTTGGGCAGAATTTCAGAGTATTGCGGTACCAACAAAACATCCTCGAAGGTCAGAGCCTTTTTGACGATCTTCATACTTATCCTTTCACGATTTTTTCTAAACTCAAGCCGCCGTCCAGCACCGTTTGTTCGTCGTAGGCGCGCCCGATGAGCTGCGCGCTGATATTAAGAGCCTCTTTGTTTTTCGCCACCGGCACGGAGATCGCGGGAAGCCCCGCTAAATTTACGCCGATCGTGTAGATGTCGCTAAGATACGCACGCAGCGGATCGCTAAGCTCGCCGAATTTATACGCCACGCCCGGCGCGATCGGCATAAAGATCAAATCGGCGTCTTTTAAAATTTCCTCATATTCGCTTTTGATGAAAGCCCTTGCCTTCTGCGCTTTGATGTAATACGCGTCGTAGTAGCCGCTGCTTAGCACGAAGGTGCCTAGAAGCATTCTTCTTTTGACCTCGTCGCCAAATCCTTCGCCGCGGGTGTTGGCGTAGAGCTCTTTTAAATTTAGAGCCTTCGCGCGGTTTCCATAGCGCACGCCGTCGTAGCGGCTTAAATTTGCGCTAGCCTCGGCGGTTGCGATGATGTAGTAGGTCGCGATGTCGTATTTGGAGCTGCAAAGATCGCGGTAAACGATCTCATGCCCGAAGGATTTTAGCTTTTCTATGCTTAAGCTTAAAGCCTCTTTGACCTGCTGCGAGGCTTCGTCGATATAATTTTTTATAACGGCGATCTTAAGCTTGCGATCCGCGTTTAGCTTATCTGCGGTGCTTTCGTAAGCGCCTGTGTAGCTCGTGCTGTCCATCTCGTCGCGGCCTGCGATGATGTCATATAAAATCGCCGCATCCTCGACGCTGCGCGTGATCGGACCTATCTGATCGAGGCTGCTCGAATACGCCGCAAGCCCGTAGCGACTAACCCTGCCGTAGCTCGGCTTAAAGCCTACGCAGCCGCAAAATGCCGCCGGCTGGCGGATCGAGCCGCCCGTATCGCTTCCGAGTGCGGCTATGGCGATATTTGCCGCTACGGCAGCCGCGCTTCCGCCGCTACTGCCGCCGGGTACGCGCGAGTGATCGGTCGGATTGAGAGTTTTGCCATAGAATGAGCTCTCGGTCGTGCTTCCCATCGCAAACTCATCCATATTCGTTCGCCCAAATGGAGCCAAACCGCGCTCGCGTAGCTTTTTGATCACCGTCGCGTCGTATGGCGCAACGTAGCCTTGCAAAATTTTACTCGCTGAAGTGACGCTCCAATCTTTTACCTGAATGTTATCTTTTATCGCGATCGGCACGCCCTCGCCGCTGACGTTTAGAGTCTCGCCCGTGAGCTGCTCGACGTAGGCGCCGAACTCTTTGGTTTTTAAAATTTTATCCTTTAGCTCCGCTCTGAGCGCCGAAATTTCATCCGTGCTCAGCTTTAGAGCCTCTTTCAAACTTATCATCTGCCATCCTTAAATTTATTCACGAAATAGATCCCCACGCCCGTCGCTACGCAGATCAGCGCGATCGTAAAAAATACGAAGCCGAGACTTATGGGGCTAGCGAGCATGCATGACCTTTGCGCAGCGCGGGCAGAGCTCATCGGGCTCTTTTGCGTTAAATTTCCAGCATCTCGGGCATTTATGTTTAGAGGATTTTACGAGACGGAAAATTTCGTCGTTTATCTTAAACTCCGCCAGAGCCTCCTCGCTTTGCAGAGTGTCCACGTCGCTTACCATGAACCAATCCGCTACGCCTAGGATGTCGTTTGATAAAATTTCGTTCGAGCTCGTCTGCAAAACCAGCTCGAGCGTCGATTTGATGATCTTATCCTTTTTTAGCGCATCGATAAGCTCGAAAAATTTCTCCCTCGATTTGATTAAAATTTCGTCAAATTCTAGAAAATCGTCAAATTCTACCTGCTTGTAGATTAGATCAAAGACGTCTTCCTTACCCTCTTTGATGATACGCGGCGCAAATTCCATTACTTCGTCAATCGTGTAGGTTAGCGTAGGCGCGATCAGAGGCAGCAGCGCTCGCGTAATCAGCGCGATCGCGCTTTGCGCGCTTCTGCGGCGCGGCTCGTCGGGTGCGTCGCAGTAGAGCCTGTCTTTGCAGATGTCAAGATAAATTCCGCTCAGATCGGCGCTTAAGAAATTTAGCAAGGCGTTGAAGCCCTTTGAAAAATCGTAGTTTCTAAACGCCGCTTCCGCGCTCGCAAAGGCGTTTGCCGCGCGCGTTAGGATCCAGCGGTCAAGCCGCGTAAAATTACTCGTCTCGATCTCATTTAAATCGCTCGTGCTTGCGAGCAGAAATCTTATAGTATTTCGGATCTTGCGGTACTGCTCGCTTACCTGCTTTAGGATATTGTCGCTGATCTTTAGATCGGTCGAATAATCGCTCATCGCAACCCACAGGCGTAAAATTTCAACGCCGTGGCTCTTTGCGACCTCTTGCGGATAGACGACGTTTCCGACGGATTTGCTCATCTTCTGGCCCTTCTCATCGACGGTAAATCCGTGTGTGAGGATGCTTTTGTACGGCGCGCATTCGTTGATCGCGCAGCTTAGAAGTAGTGAGCTTTGAAACCAGCCGCGGTGTTGGTCGCTGCCCTCAAGATACATATCCGCAGGGAATTTACCCGCATCGTAGGCGCCGCTTTGTAGCACCGCTTTCCACGTAGAGCCGCTATCGAACCAAACGTCTAAGATATCCATCACCTTTTCTAAATTTTCAGGCTTATAGCCGCTGTCCTGCGGTAAAAGCTCCGAAATTTCCATCTGCCACCAAGCATCCGCGCCCTTAGTCTTAAAAATTTCGTAGATATTATTTAAAATTTTCTCATCAAAAATCGGCTCTTTGGTGCTTTTGTCGCGGAAAAACGCGATCGGCACGCCCCAGTCCCTCTGGCGCGAGATACACCAATCGGGGCGATTTTCTATCATCGAGGTAAGGCGGTTTACGCCGCTTTGCGGATAAAATTTAACCCCTCCGATCTGCTCTAGCGCCACCTGACGCAGCGTCTTGCCGCTAGGCATTGGCTCATCCATCGCGATAAACCACTGCTTCGTCGCGCGGTAGATCACCGGCTTGTGTGTGCGCCAGCAGTGCGGATAGGAGTGGATGAATTTGCCGGATTTGATGAGCGCGGGGCCTAGAAGTTCTAAAATTTTCTCGTTTGCTTTGAAAATATGCATCCCCACGAGCTCATCTACGACGTCTGCGCGGAAGAGTTTTTTGGTTTTAAGTGTCTCGTCGAAACAGCCGCCCTCATCCACGGGCATAATCACCTCGATGCCGTATTTAAGCCCTACGAAATAATCGTCCTCGCCGTGTCCGGGAGCCGTATGCACGAGCCCCGTGCCGCCGTCCATTAAAACGTGCTCGCCGAGGATAAGCTTTGAAGCTCTATCATTTAGCGGATTGATCGCGTTTAAGCCCTCAAGCTCGGTAGCCTTAAATTCTTTTACGATCTTGCCCTCGGTTATGCCCAAGCTTACGAGGCTTTCGACCAAAGGTTTTGCAAGGATTAAATTTTCGCTAGTCAGCACGTAAATTTCATTCGGGTTCAAAGATATCGCGCCGTTTGCTGGCAGCGTCCAAGGCGTGGTCGTCCAGATGACCGCTTTGGCGCCTTTCGCGCCGA